>JAJDOH010000041.1 GCA_022340265.1 Deltaproteobacteria bacterium
GCCCCAAAACCCCGATCTTGGCACCCAGGAAGTAGGACAGCGAAATATCTTTCAGCACCGGTTTTCGATCATATGATTTTCCGACCCGGATCATCGAATAAATAACTTTGTTAATCTCGTTTGCCATGATTTATCCCCTAATCGCTTTTCCGGTCTTTCAAAACAGTATAAACATCGCGAATGATCTTGATAGAGACCTCCTGCATGGCCTCGCTCATGGTCTCGGCAAGCCCCCTGGGATGTTCTTCCCGGCACCTTCGCCTGGCACGGTACGATTTCTGAAACAGAATCCGCTTGCTGACATCCGGTTCCCCAATCACCACCAACGTGACACTCACCCCCAGCACCGCATCCCACCCTTCCGGCGTATCCAGTTCAAAAAAATCATCCACGGATCCTTCCAACGCATATGAAGCCGCCATGTGGCTCTTATAGGTAAAGACCGCCTTAAACAGGCCGGAATCCCGCAGGTCCCGGGCCAAAAAATAGGTGGCAAAACTTCCAGGGTTGGCAATCCACTTGAAATACACATATTCATCCCGCTTGAAAGATTGATCTTGAAAGATCATTTGATTGGAATCATACGCAGGCGCCACGCCAAAGCGATCCACCCGTATCACTTTGTCAATAGGTTTTAAATCCTCTATCTTCGGTACCGTGTATTCAAGTGTATAATAATCAATTTTGGGTTTTGGTTTTTTGAGCGCAGAACACCCTCCCCAAAAAAAGAGAGCACAAAAGACCACCAGCAGTAATGTTTGACGCTTCTTCATCCGCTGTCTCCTTCTATTGCTTCCTGTTATCCGGCTTAAGCATTCTCGGTTCGGAGGGTTCCCCGAATAACAGCTGAGAAGGGCTGTCCGCAATGACTTCCAAAAATCGATCCAGGTGTTCCGTAGCCCGCTCCAGGTTCTGGGCGCTGATCAGAAGCTGGACTCTGAGTCGGTTCAGCGTGTCATCCGTGTTGCTGATGAGAGCGGCCCCATTCTCCAGCAGGCTGTTGGCATTCACCATGGCCTTTTTGAGGTCCATGACGGCATCTGAAACCGGTTTTTCGTTTTCGGCGATAAAACCTTCCATTCGAACCAAGGTGCGGTCTACCTTTCCCAGAGAATTTCCTGCTTTTTTCATTAACTCATTGGCCGATTTGGCAGCATGATCCACCGAATTCAAAATTTTCTCCCATTTCGGGTCCTTCAAAATTCGATCCGCATTGCCGAGTGAAGACTGAAGTTTGCTTGAAATCCCTTTGATATCCGCATCCACCATCATGCTGTTGGCATTATCCAGAGTCAATTTCAATTTGTCGGAAATCCCTTTTAAGTCGATGGATTTGAAATGTTTCAAAACGTCGTCTAACCCCTGAAGCAACCGGTTAATTTCAGAGGGCTTGGATGCGACAATGGGATACTCTGAAGGAAAGGAGAGCACCGGAGCCTGATCGGGTTCCTCTTTCTTTTTGCGATCCAGTTCCACCAGCATACTGCCCGTAATCCCGACATTTTTGAGCTGTGCCACGATACTATGGTCCAGTTTCTGTCCGGTCTCAACCTTAAGAATCACCTGGATCAATTTGGAATCGGGTGCGACCCCGATACTTTCCACACGACCAATGGCCACGCCCCGGTATTTTACCGGCGAGTCCTTCTGCAAACCCTGGACCGATTCGTTGAAGTAGGTAACGTAAAACCGCCCCTTTTCAAAGTATCTGCTCATCCCCAGCCATACGATGGCCAGCACGGTGATGGCCAAACCTCCTGCCACAAACAGGCCCACAGTAAATTTTGCTTTTCTTGATGCCATGAAAAAATTCCCTTTTCAATCAGGCCCGGCGGTTGAAAAACCGTTTTACAAACGCATTCTGGCTGTGATCCCGCAGATATCTGGGATCACCCTCGGCAATTATCCCTTTGGCTTTCTTATCCAGCATGATAATTCTCGAAGCCACCGCAAAAATGCTATCCAGTTCATGGGTAACGATAACCATGGTGGTTCCGAGCGTTCGATTCAAATGTAACAGCAGGTTATCCAGTTCCGCTGAAGTAATAGGATCGAGACCCGCGGACGGTTCATCAAAAAAAAGGATCTTCGGATTGAGCGCCATGGCTCTGGCAAGCCCAGCCCTCTTCTTCATACCGCCGCTCAGTTCGGAAGGCAGATGGTTGCCGTAACCGTACAGATTGACCAGGCCCAGTTTCATCTTCACAAGCATGTCCACCGCATCCTTCCTGAGCGAAGTATAGGTCTCTATAGGGAGTGAAACGTTCTGCGCGACCGTCATGGAACCAAACAGCGCGGAACTCTGGTAAAGGACACCGATCTTGGTCAAGATTTTTTTCAATCCGTCTTCGTCTTCGGCGGACACCTCATCGCCGTCAATAAGGATACGGCCGGCGCGCGGTTGCAAAAGGCCGATGAGGCATTTGAGAAGGGTACTCTTGCCGCAGCCGCTGCCTCCCAGGATAACGAAAATTTCTCCCTCATAGACGTTAAAAGTGACATGCCTGAAAATCACCGCATCGTCATACCCCGCTGTAAGGTCCTTCACTTCTATAATCGCTTTTCTGGTCATCAGTCTTCATCTACCCGGTATAGCGGAGAATTACCGAAAAAACAGAATCAAATAGGATGATCAGAAAAAGGCTGCTGACCACCGCCGAAGTTGTGGCCTGGCCCACTGAAGCGGCACCGCCGCTCACCTGAAACCCCCTGAGGCATCCCACCCAGGTAATGAGCAGCGCAAAAACACCGCTTTTCAAGACTCCCCAGAACACATCAAAAATGCTCAAGGTGTTAATGGTTTGCGCCACATAAGCGCCAACGGTCAGATCGAGCATAAAAACACCCACCAGAAGACCGCCCGCGATGGCAAAGATGTCGGAGAAGAGTGTCAGGATGGGAACCATGATCAAGGCGGCAATGAGCTTGGGGATCACCAGGAACCCGACCGGATCAAACCCCATGGTATAGAGAGCATCGACTTCTTCGGAAATCTTCATGGTGCCGATTTCCGCCGCAAAGGCAGAGCCGGATCTCCCCGCAACAATAATCGCCGTCATAATGGGCCCCAGTTCACGGGTCATGGCAAGGCTGACGAGGGAAGCCACATAAATGTTGGCACCGAACTGTTCCAGCTGAACAGATGACATGAACGCCATGATCAACCCCATGAGAAAGCTGATAAGCGCCACGATGGGCAGGCCGTCCACACCGGTCTTCTGCATGTAATCGAGCGTATCTTCCTTGCGGAGCGCCCTCGGATGAGCCAGGTGGTAACCCAGTGAGAGCGTTATGGCACCTACAAAAGAAACCGCGTATTTCAGGTCCAGAACAATGTCAAAGGTCTTTTCGCCCAAACGGACGAAAATCCCTTGCCGCCGCTTTTTTTCGAAAGAAACCTTCTGGAAAAGGGAATCAAAATTCAGGAACATCAGCATTTCCCTGATTTTTTTACCGGCGTTCTCCAGATTGAACTCCCCATGCCCTTTTACGGTAAGTTTGCGCAACTCCACCAGTACCAGGGTCCCGAAGTCATCCAGGTATGTCACATTTTCCAGGTCTACGGTCAGGTCTCCGGGTGGGTCTTCCGTAAAATGGTGCGACAATTCCTGCATGAGGCTCCCTGCGTTATTTGAATCCATTCGTCCATGAAAACGGATGGTGGTACCGCCTTGGGTATTTTTCAAAATTTGGTATGATAGGGCTGAAGTGGTGGTATTCAATATTTTTCAGGACCCGTCAAAAGGAAGATGCTTCAGGTCATCTTCGTCTACATTGTATTTTTTCTTAAGCTTTTCAAGATCGACCTGAAAAACCAGCCAGCCCAGGAACTGGCCATTTTTAGTTATTTTGAAAGCGATCTCAGTGGCTTTGCTTCCCATGGGATTTTCTTTGGTGGCCCGGTATAGGGTCAGAACGCTGTATGGCCTGTCCTCGCTTTGATCGAACCGTATACCGGAATAACTGCTGTTCACCATTTTTTCTGCATCGAAACCGGGCAATGTGCCGTACGATGCAAATACCTTTTTGTTTTCATCCAGCAATATCAATCCGTTATAAGGGATGGAAATACCTTTTTGAACATCCAAAAACCCTTTGATCACTTGTCTGATTTTCGCCCGATCACCCGTCTTTAGCGGTTCAGACAAAAACGATTCAAGCATTTTGAACGTCACCAGAAGATCATCTCTGAACTGGCGCTTTCGGGAATCGGTTATTTGGTAGCCTTTGGAAAAATAGGGGTAACCGAAAAGGATGCCCGCCCCGAAAAGGGCCAGCAGCACAATGCTGGGGATCAGCCAGCGTCGTGCGCGCCTGTAGCGACGTTCCAGGTGCGCCACCGAAGTGACATCCCTTCCGATTAAAAGCACGCCGCGAAAATTATGCTGGCCGTCATACAGAACTCTTGTGCTGGTGGAGACGAAACAGATCCCTTTTTCCGGGTGCCGGATTTTCAGGACCTTTTCCTGAATGGTATCGCCGGCCTTAAGTTCCTCAAGGAGGTTTTTATAAACGGTCGGATCTTCATAGATCCCTTCGGCAGACTTGCCGAGCATCTCCGTCTCATCCCTGCCGTAAAGTTTTTCAGCCGTCGTATTCCACGTTGAAATCTTTCCGTCCTTGCCAACAATCATCACCGCATCGGGCAGCAAATCGCAGAGTTCCCGAAAGCCGAAGAGCGTCTGGCTGGTAACATCGAGACGCTTTGCCAGATATTTGGCCACCTCCGTAACCACTTCCGGAAATTCTTTCAGAAAGTGCGCCACATTCTCTTTGGGAATGCGAACCGCTTCCACATCGGTCATCGCCTTTACGGTGGCCGTTC
>JAJDOH010000072.1 GCA_022340265.1 Deltaproteobacteria bacterium
CCGATGCCCGCAAGGCAATAATACCGAACAATGCCGCCGTGAATGTGGCCACAAGAATTCCCGCCGGTGCGCTGATCCAGAAAAAATTGACATCGTAATGAAGCTTCAAAAGTGCAACGGTGTATCCGCCGGCGCCAAAAAAAGCGGCATGGCCCAGCGACATCAGTCCCGCATAACCAAAGACGATGTTAAAGCTCATGGCAAAAAGAGCGAATATGAGAAACCGTGTCATGAGCCCCTGGCCGTAAGTATCCAGGAAAAGAGGGGTTACTGTCAGTACCAGAATTCCCAGTAAATAGGGGACCGCTCCCCCAATCCACGGTTTTTCATGTTTTACCTGGATGCTTGTTTCCATGGATCAGATTTTTCTCCCCAAGAGACCTGATGGACGAACAATAATAACGACGATCATGGTGAGATACATGGTGAACATTGCCAGTTGGGGAAAGACGGCCTTTCCAAAGATGTCGATGACGCCGATCAAAATGCCACCTAAGAGGGCGCCCTGAATGGATCCGACGCCCCCGACAATGATGACGATCAACGCCAGGAGAAGGATGTCCATTCCGAGGGCATTGTGTACCCCCAGCAGCTGTGCTCCGATAACGCCCGCACATCCTGCGATAAACGCGGAGACAAAAAAGATCAGGGCAAAGGCCCGTTCCAGATTGATGCCTAGGCCCATTGTGGTTTCTTTATCGTCCATTCCGGCACGGACAATGGCGCCCATTCGGGTCTTTTCCTGAAGCCACCACAGCGCGACGGCAAGGACAATGCCGACGACAATGACGGCCAGGCGTGCCTTTGGAAAAGCCCGCCCCAGGATTTCTACGGATCCGGTAAGGAATTTTGCCGTAAATGGCATTCTGGGCCACCCGCCCCAGATCCACAGGCAGAGATTGGCCAGGATATAGACAAAACCGAATGTCAGCAATACCTGCTCGTTGGGTTTTTTATAAAGGTAGCGAAGCAGTCCCCGTTCGATGGCCAGACCCACGAGCCCGGCACAAAAGCCGCCCGCCAACAGACCCAGCCAGAAACCGGCACCCCATTTGACGGCCACGGTCCAGCCCATGTAGGCACCCACCATGTAAAGGGCGCCGTGAGCCAGATTGGTGACTCCCATGGCCCCCAGAACAATGCTCATGCCGGATGCAATGAGGAAGAGCACCATTCCGTAAGAAATGCCGTTGAGCAGGTTGATGACAAACCAGTCCATTAAATGTTTTCCTGAACTGTAGCGGGGAAGGGGTCATCCCCCTTCCCCCGTTTAACAGCTATTTCTTAAGTCTGGGATCGGCAACCGCATGGTATGTTTTGATCGGATCCCAGTAATACTTTCCGTCTTTCTTCTTGAGTTCGACAATGTAGTTGTCCACAAGAGCGACCCCTTCGGGGCTTACAGCCAGCGGGCCCTGCGGCGTGTCGATCTTCACTTTCAGAAGGGCAGGCCAGAGCTTGTCATAGGAATCGTCACCGCCCGTGGCTTTTAAAGCCGCCAGTATGGCTTTTGTAATGGCATAACTGTTGGCTTCAAGACCGCCCGGCGCCTGTCCAAAGCGTTTTGTCATGGCGGCTACCCAATTCTTATTGATGGGCGTGTCCATGCCGGCCATATAGAGCGCCTGTCCTTTGAGACCCAGAACCCCGTCACCCAGCTGAGAGATGATCTGATCCGGCATGTCGGCCGCCAGGGTAGTTCCGAGAAGAGGGGTTTTGACCCCGAATTCCTGATATTGGGAAAGAAAGAGTTGCGCTGCAGACGGACCCTCTACAAAGTATCCGATTGTGTCAGCCTTCTCCAGTGAGGAAAGATACGGTCCGAAATCCTTGTTGCCCACCGGCCACCAGACCTCTTGAACCACTTTGCCGCCTTTTTCTTCAAAGGCAATCTTGATTCCTTTGATGAACCCACGACCGCCGGCGTAATCCGTACCCGCCGTAATCATGGTCTTGTAACCCAGTTCAGCCGCGTAATAGCCCACGGGCGTGGTCAACCCAACCAGTGTGGTGGGGTAGATAAACCAGTTCTTATATTTGGTCAGTTCAAGATCCCCGCAGTAAAAAGTGGCGCTGATCACCTTCTTATTGGCCAAGTAGGGCGCGATGGCCATGTGGGCATCACCCATAAGGGGGCCCAAAATGATGTTTACCTTGTCTCTTTCCACCAGTTTTTTGGATTTTTCAAGGCACACATTCATGTCGGCCGCCGCATCCTCCGCGATCAGTTCTATCTTTCTGCCGCCGACTGTATAATCGATTTCTTCAAGTGCCATCACGATCCCGTTCTTGAATAAGGGGCCGATAAACGCGATGGGGCCGGTCAAGTTGAGAATTGTACCGATTTTGATGGGTTCAGCTGCCTGAGCGGCACCTCCCCCGAAAACGACAGGGGAAATCAAGAGTCCGAGTGCGAGAAATATTGTAACAAGTTTTTTCATCTTTTTGCCCTCCTCCAAATAAAAACGACGTTCACAAAAATTGCGGTTCAACCCGCCCAAAACCATTCTTGATGTTACAGGGTTATGATTGCTTCGCCGGCAAATGGTACATTTCCGGCTGCTGCCGGTGATGGGTCACGTTCCAAATTATTTGGCCAGGGTCTTTACGTCCCAACCCACCTGATAATACATGTCTACAAGATTCCAGTGGTCTCTCACATATTTGATTTTTCCGTTTTCAATGAATGCGACCTGACAGTACTGGCAGTCAAATTTCTTACCGGTGGCGGGCAGACCAAAAAACTCTTTTTGAATGGTGCCTCTGATCCTGCCCATGTTGACTACTTTGTTTCCTTGAACGATGAAGCTTTCGATGAAGGGTTTGAAATCGGGGACGGCATCCACCCATCCCAGCCCGAATTCCCGGATTTCGTCATGTCCCGCAGCCGGTTCACCGGTGATGTCGTAATAGACACCATCTTCCGCCATTACTGAAAGAACCATGTCTACGCTCTGTGTCGCCCACCCGTTCAATTCGGTCATTACAAGTTGCAGGTTTTTCTTTTCTCTTTCCGATAAATCCTCAAAGGTATCCACATCTTTTTCCAGCAGGCTTTCTTCCGTCATCAACCAGTCACGCGTTTTCATTTCTTTCAACCTCCTTGGTAAAATGGTTCTTCTTTTCCGGAACGGGCCCGGTGTTTCACCCCATTAAGGTTAAGCTGTGAGACGGCGCTGTTACTCATATATTCGAGGGACCCTTTTTCCCACGGCGCAAACCACTTCATAATTGATGGTATCCAGTCCTTCCGCGATGTCATCGGTTGTTGGTGCTTCCCCGAAAAGAATGGCTTCGTCCCCCGGCCTTATATCTTTTATGGCAGTGACGTCAAACATGCACATGTCCATGCAGACACGTCCGATGAGGGGCGCCCTTTCACCGCGAATGGTGGCGAAACTGCGGTTGGACAGTCTTCTGTTATACCCGTCCGCATACCCGACGGGGAGTGTAGCGACGATTGTAGGTCTACCGGTGTAATATGTTCTGCCGTAACTTACCGGTGTTTCGGGCGGTACCTTTTTGACCTGGATAACTCTCGATTTCAGCGTCATGGCTGGGATCAAGGGGATGCTTCTGGCGACCTCCGGGGATGGGTAGAGGCCGTAAATCATGATCCCGGGCCTTACCAGATCGTAATAGGATGCCGGATGAGCCAGTACGCCCGCGCTGTTGGCCAGGTGTTTTTGGGGGACGCTGAGACCTGATGCCTCTATTTCCCGCACCGCCTGATCAAAAATACGGATCTGCTGGTTTGTGAATTCCGTATCTTTTTCGTCTGCACAGGCAAAATGGCTGAAAATACCTTTCAGATTCAGATGCTTCAATTGCTTGACTTTGCGGCAGTATTCGAGAAGGTCATGAGGCAAGACACCGATACGGCCCATTCCCGTGTCCACTTTGATGTGAACATCGATCTTAACGGAAGCGTTACCGGCTGCGCTGTTAAGCGCTTCGGCCGGTTCCTGCGAACAGACCGTCTGCTCCAGTCCCAAATTGACCACTTTATTAGCTTCACCGGGTTGGATCAGCCCGAGCACCAGAATAGGAACGTCAATACCCGCTTTCCTCAGCGGCTCGGCTTCTTCCGGGAAAGCCACACCCAGGCAATCGGCACCGCTTGAAAGGGCCGTGGTGCTGACTTCCAGCGCGCCGTGCCCATAACCGTCGGCCTTGACCACCGCCATTAGTCCCCTTTTTTTACCGATCTTTTCGCGAGCGGCAGCGATGTTGTGTCCCACCGCACCCAGCTTGACCACTGCCCTGGTGGATCTCATTGTGTCTTTTTTCTTATTCATCCCTATCAAAACCTTACCGCGGCCTTGGCTTACGGTGTGAGGCCGTTATAACCTCATGAACCTGATCCAAAGTGCTTTTTGAATCCTCGGAGAGAAAACGTTCGTCTTCTACTGTCGGCACATAATCCCCTGCTGCCCTGACACAGTTTTCGATATAGGAAAGGCGGATTTTTTCCATGTCGAAATCCTCTACGGCTATCTGATCAATACTCTCGGGAATGACAATGGTTTTCCCGGGGATATTATCTCTCGGATTTCCGCGCGTTACCTTGATGCCGTTTTCTTTGGCAAATGTGAGCTGTGAGGAGGGCATTTTCCCGGCGGCCGTGTATTCCGTTTCCTGAACCACCACAACCTGGTCCCGGTCCAGCTCTTTTGCCACGGCAAGGGCCCCCGCAAGAGAAGTGTTACCGGCAGGACCCCTTTCCATCCCTTCCAGTCTGGCCAGCAATTCCGTCGTATAAAAGACTTCTCCCTGGCTCACCAGCACATACCGGTCCAGATATCTCAAGGCTCTTGCGCAATTTCTGGGCACATCGGTTCTATCGGGCCAGGTAAGGAAAGGAATACCAAAACCACTGTGGCCCGTGGTAAATGACTTTTTGTTGAAGTCCGTGTCACTTGCCATATGGAGTCCGCGAAGATCCACAGAAACGCCGACAACGGCGGTCTGGGTGCTGCCGGCTTTGATCAATCCCCGGGCGGTTCCCGTCACATTCCCACCGCCGGCGTGGGTGATCAAAACGGCATCAGGGTATCGGCCGATCTCCTCCAAAGCCTGCTCGGCCAGTTCGTATCCCAGCGTCTCAATTCCCAGTATGCTTGTGGGCACATACAGAGACGCGCTGAAAAATTCCGTTTTTTCCAGTACCTGCAGCATGATGTAGAAAAGCTCGGGGCCTACCGTTAACTGCCAGACTTCAGCCCCATAGGCTTCACACGCCCTTGTTTTTTCCAGTATTTCAGGCTGCCCCATTTTCCTGCTGTCGTAGGCCTCCTGAAGAATAATCGCTTTAAGACCACGTTTTGCCGCCTGGGATGCCACTGCGGCACCAAAATTGCCCGAACTGGCCGCCACGACCCCTTTGTATCCGGATTTCTGAGCGTGATAGATGGAGAGCGCCGCTCTGCGGTCTTTGAAACTGCCGCTTGGATTTGCCGCTTCGTCTTTGACAAAAATTCTTGCCCCCTTTCCAGAGGGCGCGCTGCTCCGTACCAGGTCCGTCAGATTCTTCAGTTCCACCAGTTGGGTTTGCCCCACCCCGGTCTCCCGAAAGATCTTTCGAACGGTCCGCAATGAATAGCCGCAGGAGTTCATGAGTTGACTGTAATCGAAGGAAATGGGAGACATTTCAAAAGCATCGTAATCGATACCCGTTGATCTCAACAGTATTTCCTTCTTTTTCGACATGACTTCCGAGTAAGCGGCACCCATTGGTCTACTCCCCGTTTGTCTTATGGAAATTCTCCAGTCGCAAGCCGGCTTCGTCACCGATTAATAATAATTCACGTTGCGGTTCGCCAAAATCATGATCGTACGTGGGGGCAACCTCTGAGAGTTCTCCAGATATCTCTCTTCCGATAAATGTCTTTATTCTGACGGTGTCTCCGATTCCGGCGGTGTCTTCGATGAGGAATCCCTTAATCCAGCATTCGTAGGGTAATGATGCGGTTGAAGACGGAAGGCCATCAGGCCTTTGCTCAGGCGCGAGGACGACTTTGTGAATCCGTATCAGATCCCCTTTTTTTGCATCCGGCATGATTCTTTACCCCCCACAAATCTTAAAATCCCGGTGGTGATATGGCAGAAATAATTACCAGTGGTATGCTGCCCGTATTGGTTGTTCTATGCGGCGTGTTTTCTTTTATATAGATCGAGTCGCCTTCCTCCAGGTCGTATGCTTCATTTCTGATTTCTATTCTGCACGCTCCCTGAAGGACAAAGGCCGCTTCATCTCCTTTATGGGCCATTGGGACTTTGGAGCTTGCGGCATTCACTTCAAGCCTCGTCAGCAACAATTCAACACGATGGTCAAGATTTGAAGAGACCAGCTGGTAGGTAAGACGGGAATCAGTGTTGATGAGAATTTTACGCTGTTTTTTTCTCATGACGGGGCCGCCGTTTGACAAACCCTCTTCAAAGAAGCTACTGAGCGGTGTGCCCAGCGCCAGAGCAATTTTGCGCAGCGAGTTGATGGATGGATTGGTGAGACCTCTTTCCACCTGGCTGATGAAACTAAGACTCAATTCAGCCTTTTCGGCCAGGCCGACAAGATTCATTCCCTGAGCCTTTCTCAATCTTCGAATGGTGGCTCCCCGTAATGTGGCATCTGGATCGTTCATGAGAAAAGTTTAGATATTGCTGAAAAATATGTCAATAATTTTTCCGTTACTACATCTTTTTTTGAGAAAAAATTGTATCCACTTAACTTTGAGAGGCACATAGATGCTATTCTTAATAAAATTTGATCAAGAAGTATTGTTATCATAAGCTACTGAAAATAAAATATAATTTGTCTAATGTTGATTGTTCCGGATTCCCAGGTTCAGCGGGAATTTTCGGCTTTGCGATTTGTGCCCCATAACTTCGGCACTGTAAATTCAATTTTTCACTTATGGTGAAAAAATATCCTGCTTGACATCGGATTTGGGTTAGGGTTTAGTGTCCCTTATCGCTGAAGGGCGCTTCTTTTCAGGTACTTGCCAAATTCGTCCGCAAACGGATGAAAATTTCAGGACAGCACTTTCATGGTGACTATAACAGCGGCCTCCCAAAGACCCAATCCATTTCTGAAATGGTATGTTCTGGGCGCCTCCTTTCTGATTCTGTTTTTAAATGCCGGGGCGCGATTTTCCATCGGAGTGATGTTCAAGCCGCTGATTTCGGAATTCAGCTGGACCCGCAGTGATATTTCCTTTGCCTTTTCACTGAATATGGTGATGTTTGCCCTCTCGCTTCTGGTGGTGGGGAGATTCTATGACCGTTACGGGCCGAAATGGGTGATTGTCATATCGACCATTCTCCTTTCGGGTGGCTATATCAGCGTGTCATTCATCCATTCTTTCTGGCAGTTCCTCTTTTTCTATGGCATTCTATCCGGGATCGGCCTGGGTGGGACATCCGTTCCCCTGGTAGCGGCCCTCACCAGTAAATGGTTTAACAAAGGGCGGGGCCTTGCCATCAGTCTTGCGCTTTCCGGCAGCTGCCTGGGGCATTTTACGATGATCCCTCTTTTTACAATATTTGTTCTTCGTTTCGGCTGGCGGGATTCCTATTTTTACATCGGGTTAATCATGCTGGTTGTCAATACTGCACTGGCGTTTTTCGTGATCAAAGGAGACCCTGAGGCGCTTGGATACACTTCTCATGACCGAGCGAAACGGCAGAACGAAAAACTGATCCAAGATGAGCCGATAGATGCGTCGAAATCTCGAGACATGGGGCTACGGGAAGCCATGAAAACCTATTCCTTCTGGCTTTTTGTATTTGTCATGTTCGTTTGCGGCAGTGGCGATTTCTTTGTGTCAACACACCTGATCCCTTATCTGACGGACCAGGGCATGAGCGCTGCAAAGGCAGGGAATATGCTGGCCTGGTATGGTCTGGTGGGTCTGGCGGGACTTCTGATTGCGGGACCAGCCTCAGACCTGATCGGAAACAAAATCCCCATCGCTCTGACATTCCTGGTGAGATTTATTTTATTCCTTTTGGTTTTAAAATATCAAAACCTTGTCATGCTCTATATTTTTTCTCTTTCTTTTGGCTTGACTTTTCTGGTGACGGCACCAATCGCAACCACGTTGACGGGAAAGATGTACGGCTTGACCCATTTGGGGATTCTGACCGGTTTTATTTCCACCATTCACCATTTGGGAGGCGGTCTGTGGGCCTATGTGGGTGGGTTCATCTTTGACAGAACAGGAAGTTACCATTTGATGTTCATTTTGTCGGCAATATTGGCGCTGGTGGCTTTTTTGTGCAGCATCCTGATAAGGGAAAAGCGGCATTTTCCCGTCAAAGAAATATCCTGATTCACCCGCCGCTGGGAAGGGCTTTTATTGCGCTTGGGTAGTGTTCCTTTCCTTCTTCCATTCCCTGACAGATGAAGAAAGGTCCCCTTCCTGGACCTGTCTGATGGCGTCAACCACCCGAGATTCAGTTGACAGTCATTGCCGTGAAGCATATAATAATTTACTGAGTTGATTCATCTTTTTGGGTGTGCAGGAATGCAAGGGAAAACCGGATTTTTGGAGGATCGCCGGCCGATCGTTTATCACCGAGATTGGGCAAAAGAGGGCTTTTTTTGAAGGTCTCAGTTTCGTCAAAATAATGTCAAGTAAAGTGTAATGTCATGGCAACTCACCCTGCGGCGAACAGCGTAAATCTGAAAAATACGATTTTGAAGGGAGTATATGATCAAAACCTCAAGATCGAAAATGATCGGTATGAACCGAGCAAAAAAGGAATTTCCAGGCGCAGAAAACCTGTATCAAGAATTATAATTCTGGTGTTTTTTGCGGCAGTACTTTTCGGTGTGCAGCAGGTTCAAACCGGGAACATCGCCATCGACGAGATCGATCCGGTTACCGTTGCCCCGGCAACGGCAGAAGAAGTAGGTCCCACTGAGCCCCTGCCTGCCTTTGAGGCCGAGGCGTCCGATTCTGAATCAGTCTCTTTTTTTCCTATTCCAAAGCAGTTTTCATATGTAATGGGGCTCATAGACGTTTCGCCTTCCGTGGAACTCAATGCCGACCAGCTTCTTGATTACGGCCTTATGTTGAATAATGAAGAGGTGCGGTTGAGCTCTGTTTTCGGTCTGGATGTCCGGACCATCATCATCGATCCGGGCCATGGAGGCAAGGATCCGGGAGCCATAGGCGCCTTTGGGACCATGGAAAAAGATATTGTTCTTGATATTGCCAAAGGCCTGAAAGATAATCTTGAGACGAGCGGTCGGTATAACGTTATTCTGACCCGGGATGAAGACAAAACCATGTCCTTGTCTGAGAGGGTTGATTTTGCCAATGCCGCGGATGCAGATCTGTTCATTTCTCTGCACGTTAATGCATTGCCCCAGAAAAGTTTCAATGTAACCGAGACCTACTATTATGGCCCTCCCTCGGATCCTAAAACGTTGAAACTTGCCGAGCAGGAAAATAAAGGATCGGGAATTTCAACGAAAGAATTTGAAAATATGATCCAGAAGATCAGTAATACCTTTAAGGAACAGGAATCTGCCAACCTGGCCATGGCCATACAACATAGTCTCTTCACGAACGTGAAAAAATATGATAAAGATATAACGGATGCCGGTATTAAAATGGCTCCCCTCGTGGTGTTGCTGGGCGTGAACGCACCCAGTGTCCTGGTCGAAATTTCCTGCATCACCAAGAAAGAGGAAGAATTGAAACTGAATATGCTGGCTTACAGGGAAGAGATTACCACTTTTCTCACACAGGGAACGATACGCTACTTGAATAGAAGAAACCTACATGTTTTTGAAGGAGAGGAGAATGGCCGAAAAGACCGCAAAAAAAGCAGCTGATGAAATGTTGATTGCCGGTATTGATCTTGGAACGTCGAGGAGCGCCATTTCCGCTATTAATGGCCGGAAGAAGTGGGTTGAAAGTTATGTGGGCTGGCCCAAGGACTTTATTGCGCGCAAGGTTGTCGGTGCACCCATTCTTTTTGGTGAGGAGGCTGTCAACCGGAGGCTCTCACTGGACCTGTACCGTCCCCTGAAAAACGGCGTTATCAAAGAGGGGACTGCCCGGGATGAGGAGGCGGTGAAGGAACTGATCCATCACCTGATCCGGCTGGTGCAGAACAAGAATGATGACAGCAAAATAAGGGCGGTTGTCGGAGTCCCGGCAGAGTCTTTCAAAGTCAACAAAGTGGCTTTGAAAAAAGCAGTGGCCGAATACGCCGAATCGCTGTTTGTGGTCTCCGAGCCCTTTGCCGTCGCATATGGGGTCAATGCCCTCGACAATGCCATGGTGATTGATGTGGGAGCGGGAACGGTTGATTTCTGCATCATGCACGGAACGGTTCCGTCCGAAGATGACCAGCGTACCATTTTGACGGCCGGTGATTATATAGATCAGCAGCTTTTTAGTTTTATCGAAGAACGTTATCCCAATTCCAACTTTACGTTAAACATGATCAGGCGGTTCAAGGAACAGCACAGTTTTGTAGGCGATCCGAAGAAGAGTATCAAGGTGGATATTCCGGTAGACGGTAAGGCTACAAAGCATGATATAACGGAAGAGATGAAACGCGCCTGTGAGAGCATTCTCCCTGCTATCATTGAGTCTACCCTGGAACTGATTGCCAAATTTGATCCGGAATATCAGGACGAAATCCGCAAGAATATCATTTTGGCGGGTGGTGGCAGTGAGATAACAGGTCTTGCCGATTACCTTCAAAATGCCCTTAGTGAATATGGACCCTCCAAGGTCAATGTTGTTGACGATCCTCTTTTTGGTGGTGCCGATGGTGCTTTGGCTCTGGCACAGGATATGCCGGAGGAATACTGGACCGATCTTTAAGGATTTCCCTCACATCTGAGCGGCGATGTGTTTGACCACCTGCCGGGTTACGCCGGTCATGATTTCCCGGGGCAGGAAGTGATCCGGATTTTTTTCCATGGCCATCTGCATCAGGCGATCAACGGTTTTTTCCTGATCGCGCTCCTCTTGGTAGATTTCCTCCACCAGCCGCCTGTAATCGTCGGCCGATTGGATGGACCGACGGATGTAAGTTGCGGCTTCATCCCCGGTGATATACCCGAAGTGGTCGGCGCATAAGGTCCTGACTTCCAGATCGGCCAGCTTCATCAGGCTTTGCTGGTAGGCGGTGAAATTTGAGTTACCGGCGGGACTGATTTCATGGCCAAATGGGATACCGCCCCCATCGGAAGGAAACAGGGCTTTGATTTCCGGAACGTAAGCCGTCAGTGAACAGGAGGAATGCCCCGGTGTTTCATAAATTTCGACGGTCCGCCCGCCGAGATCAATTTTGTCACTTTCTTTGACTGTTTCCCCCTGGACGTCGTGCCGCCATTCACAGTCATAGTCCCGAAGTCTTTGCGCAAAACCCATCCGTTCCGCCGTCATTGTGCTGAAATTATTGATGGTGGAAATTGCTTTGTCCATCTTTAGAATCTCCCAGCCCCTTTTTAGGGCGTAGACCGTCATATCGGGGTTTTTTCGCTTGAAATAGGGAATGATTCCGATATGGTCAAAATGGGCGTGAAGAATGAGACTCTTGGTGATCTGAGAAATATCAAGGCCGAAAGATTCAAGCTGATCCAAAACATCCGGAAGGATGTAACTGGTGCCGCCGCTGATCAATATGAAATCATGACTTCCTTCAAGAAGGTACAGGGTGCTTTCCCTGCAACCGAGGCACCAGAGTCCGGGTTCGATCAGACCGGGTTTTTCATTTTTCATGTTCGTCTCCTGATTTTTTCAGTTTTGCGTTTTAGGGATTCATTCACAATCAAGCGTCCGGTTCTTGAAGGAATTGCCGGATATGTATGATCAGCCGCCGCAGTGAAGGGTAAAGATGGTGACGGTGTCACCCGTCTCAAGAAGTGTGTCGAGCCATTTTAAGTGAATGATAAAACGGCCGTTTTTGGTGACGGCAACGTTGGGCTTTAGACGCAGGTCTTTATTGAAAAAAGTATCTTCAGGGCAACCGGTGTCCTGGCAAAGGCGGTCCAGCAAACCCCGAACGTTGGCATCATCCTGTATTTCCAACGCATACGGATCGGGGAGTTTGAGAGCCTCTTTAAATCTTCCTTTCAGGTGAACATTGATTTTCAATTAAACGATTCCTTCCAAACGGGGAGCACAAACCCTGTCTACAATGTGAGACTGGGCAGACGGGGAGCATTCCGCCGGCCCAGTCGCATTGGCTTCCTTAAAAATCAGCAGCACGCAAGGACGGCGTTTTTGACCAGCGCTTTGGCCGCCTGGACCATATAGGCGTTATCCGCCAACGGTTTGGCCGAAGCCACTGCGGCGCTCCCCGCGGCCTCTGCATTGGTTTCATTGATTTTTTTGCCCATGATGGCTTCTTCGGCGGCAAGCGCCCTGTATGGTCTCACATGGACGGCATTCAGGCAAATCCTGGCAGCAGCGACCTTGCTCTTCGTTGTCGTAATCATGGCGGCACAGTTAACGATGGGAAAGTCGATGGACTTTCTTAGGGCGAACTTGAAGAAAGCGCTTTTCGTACCGGCTGCCAGTGCGGGTATGTGGATGCCAATTACCATTTCATCGGGCTTCAGCACCGTTGTTCTGCTGACTTCCACCTGAAAAAAATCCTCGGCCCCTATGGTCCGTTTTGAAGTTCTGATGCGAGCGTCAAGGGCGATCAGTGCAGGCGCCGTATCGCTTGGATGAACGGCGATACACCCTTCCTCCACGCTGCCGCCGAATATGGAGTGGTACCGTGTGTCGCCTTTCAGCGCGTAACACCGGCCGCCCCCTTTCCTGAGACAGGGGAAACGGTTTTCAGGATTCCGGTAATACCAGCAGCGAATGTCCTGACAGATGTTTCCTCCAATGGTCCCCATTTCCCGCAAATGGGGCGAGGCTGTCCTGCGGGCCGCTTCCGAGAGGGCCGAGTATCGTGCCTTAACGATGTCATGATGGGCGATATCTTCCAGTATGGCCAGCGGACCCAACTTCAGGAAGCCGTTTTCTTCCCTTATCGTGTCCATCCCGGGGATGGTCTTGATGTTGATCAGCGCCTCGGGGTAGGCGGGCAGGTTCCGGTCCTTCATTTTGCCCAGAATATCGGTTCCGCCTGCGATCAGAACCGCTTTTCCCTGATACCGCCCAAGGAGCGAAACGGCTTCTTCTATGGTCGATGCATTGAAATGAGCAAACGTTTTCATGTTGTTCCCCCTATATCTTCCCCAGCGCTTTTAAAACTTTATCCGGTGTGATCGGAAAATCGTAGATCCATTTTCCGATGGCGTTGTATATGGCGGGTCCCAACATTGCGGGAATGACCGTGGCAATGTCCTCACCGATGCCGGTGGCGCCGTAAGGGCCATAGCCCTGTTGCGTTTCCACCAGATGTGTATCGATGGTTTGACAATCTTCAATGGTGGCGATTTTATAGTCCAGAAGGTTGCCGTTCAACATGACGCCGGTAACGGGATCATGGACAACCTCTTCAAAAAGCGCTCGTCCAACCCCCATATAGCTGCCCCCGTATTGCTGGCCGGCACACGATTCGGGGTTGATGACTTTCCCCACGTCGTTTACGTTCACCACATGGGTCACTTCAATTTCGCCGGTTTCCGTATCCACTTCCACCTCCATGAAATGGACCTGGCGAGAGAATTTCGGTCGGAAGCCCTTGTAGCAACCGATCTGAGCCTGGTAGGCGTGGGCGAAGAGGGGTGCGCTGAAGGGGTGCCTTTCGGCACCATATAATTCATGAAAGGATAGGGGGCCTGCCTCGGCGGAAGGTCCCACCAGTTCGGCAACGGACATTTTTTTGGAAGGGTCGTCTTTGACAAAGATAACACTCTCCTTGATGTCCAGATCATCCGGCTTTAATCCGGGGAAAAGGGCCGGGTAATCGCCGCGCTGGGTGATCGCTCTCGGGCTGGTGGCGGCTTCGAGGATTTTGGCCTTCAGGAGCCTGGCGCAATGCCTCACGGCCCAGCCGTTGACACCGGTGTTGGTTGAGGAATCCGGACACATGGGAAAAAAACCGGTGTCCGTATGGGGACGGTAGAAAATATCCTCCAGTCGCATTCCCAGTTCATTGGCGGCGATTTGACAGTATCCGGTTTCGGCGTTTACCCCGTTGTCACACCGCATTCCCAGAATGCTGACGGTGCCGTCATTTCGTTCCACCCGCATGGCGATCTCACCGGATCCGCAGGAATCGTCCCATTCATGGGTCCAGGTAAAGGCGATGCCGTGCATTTTGCCGTTGGGCAGTTTTTTGGCCCCGGGCTGATGCCATTTGTTGTCCCAGTCTGCAGCCGGTTTTCCTTTTTTGAGGCACTCTTTCAGACTGTCCCGGGGTGTAAAGCCCGCCGCCTTTTTTTGCTCGGTAAGCCATTTTACATCATGGCCTTTGGCGCCGTCGTTGATGATGGCCACATCGATGGGATCCATGCCCAGTTCCGCGGCCACCCGATCGAAGACCAGGGTAAAACTCATGGTATTGGGCAGCTGTTCGCATCGAACGGCTGTGTTAGGCCCCTTGTTGACTTTGATGACTTTCCTGGGGGCATAAAGATGGGGGATTCTCGTGTTGTCCTCAAAGTGGTTGCCGGGTCCGAACCCCTCCCACATGGGGTTGGATAAATGGGCCTTTGCCTGCACCGCGACAATGGTTCCATCATTGTTGAACCCAACCTTGTAGTAGTAGTTCCCTTCGTCCATGGAACCGCCGTAAAAGTCCCCTCTTCGGTCGAATGTGTACTTTACCGGATGACCGGTCCGTTTGGCCATCACGGCGGCACAGTAGAGAGGCCCCTGGTTCCAGTGGAACTGTGTCCAGCCACCGAAAGTGGCGCCCTGGTAGGGCATGTGCATTTCCACTCTGTTCATGGGAACGTTTTCATACCAGCTGGAGATGGCCCGTTTGTTCTCGTGTGGCCGCTGGTGCTTGAGCCAGAATTCCGGATAATCCCCGTTCCACCGGACCACGCCACAGGGTCTTTCAGGTGAAACATAGGTATGGAGCCTTCGGGTAGCCTGAAACTCCAATACCCTGTCCGCTTGGGAAAAGCCTTTTTCAACATCTCCGTGCTCCTCCGCATGTTCCACTTCAATATTGCCTTCCGGGTAATTTTCGGGATGAGCCAAAGGGGCATCTTCCGCCAGGGCTTCTTCAACGTCCAGGAGAAAGGGACGTTCTTCCCACTTCACCTTCACCAGCCGCAAGGCTTCTTCGGCGATGTCTTCTGTGTCGGCTGCCACGGCAACCCCCACCGGTTCTCCTTCGAAATGGGCCACGCTGGGAATCGGTTTTTCCGCGGTGGGTCCGTGTCCGCCCAGATCGGCTACCTCGGGCAGTTCGGGATCGTCATGTCTCAAGACGCCTCTGACACCGGGAAAGGCTTCGGCCCTGCTGGTATCCATGCTTTTGATCTCAGCATGGGGGTAAGGGGATTTGAGAAATCTCAAGTAGAGCATGCCGGGCAGTTGGACATCCATGGTATATTCGGCGCGACCGCTTGCCTTTTCCGTGCCGTCCAGTCGACGGACACCTTCCCGGCCGATCTGATCGAAATCTTTGAGCGGGTATTTGTCGAACCCGACATTGTCCTCCATCTCAATCATTCGGTCATATTCTCTTTGTACGCTCATTCTTATTTCCCTCCCTTGTTACCCAGGATCTCGGCGGCTTCCAGAATAGCTTTGGGGTGCTGGGGGTAGGTGCCGCACCGGCACAAATTACCCCCCAGGGCCTCACGGATTTGTGCTTCGCTGGGATCGGGGTTTTTGTCCAGAAGCGCTTTGGCCGTGGTGATAAACCCCGGTGTGCAATAGCCGCACTGCATGGCGTGGTGTTTCACATAGGTTTCCACCAGGGGGTGACCCTGATCCGCAATCCCCTCCGCCGTTTCCACGGTGTTGCCGTCACACTCGATGGCAAGC
>JAJDOH010000126.1 GCA_022340265.1 Deltaproteobacteria bacterium
ACGCTATCCGGGAGTGTTTCCATGGTGAATATGGGATCGAGGTCAGCCATGCCAACGTGATGGGGATCCTGTCTTTGATGTTCTGGGCGCTTATTATGATCGTCGGATTGAAATACTTGATATTCGTTTTTCGGGCGAACAACCACGGGGAAGGCGGCGTCATAGCCCTAACCGCCCTGATTCGCGGTCCAAATAGGCCCGGAAATCGACGTGAGTCGGGCATTATCACCCTGGGGCTCTTTGCGGCTTGTATTCTGTATGGAGACGGGATGATCACCCCGGCTATTTCCGTTTTGAGCGCCGTGGAAGGGATCGGTGTTGTCACACCAGTATTCGATCCCTATGTGATCCCAATCACCATTGCCATCCTCATTGGTCTGTTTCTGATCCAGCGCCATGGTACGGCACGGGTAGGCGGCCTTTTCGGACCGGTGATTCTGATTTGGCTCTGCTTTCTGGCAGTTACAGGAGCGGTGCAGGTTGCCCACACGCCGCAGGTGCTGGCAGCGATTTTTCCGTGGCATGCGGTTCGGTTTCTGATTTTAAACAAGCTGCATGGGTTTGTGGTGTTGGGGGCCGTTTTTTTGGTGGTCACTGGGACGGAGGCGCTCTACGCGGATATGGGACATTTTGGCACCCGGCCCATTCGGTCAACTTGGTTTGTCATCGTCCTGCCCGCCCTGGTATTGAATTATTTCGGGCAGGGTGCTCTTCTTTTGGGAATCCCGGAAGCCGCACAACATCCGTTTTATGCAATGGTGCCATCTTGGGCTATGATTCCAACGGTGTTGTTAGCCACCTTGGCTACCATCATCGCTTCCCAGGCTGTCATCAGCGGAGCCTTTTCCATGACCCGCCAAGCGATCCAGTTGGGATACCTGCCGCGTTTGAATATTCGCCATACCTCCGCGACTCAAATAGGCCAGATCTATGTGGCCCCGGTCAACTGGATGCTCATGGTCTGCACTGTCGCCCTGGTGGCGGGTTTTCAATCCTCAAGCAAACTTGCCGCCGCCTACGGGGTGGCCGTAACCTCCACGATGATCATTACCACGGTGCTGTTCTTTGTTGTGGCCCGTAAACGTTGGCATTGGCCTTTGTTTTGGGCCGCGCCGTTGACAAGCCTTTTTTTGCTGGTGGACGTGCCGTTTTTTGCGGCCAACCTCAGCAAAATTCTTCACGGGGCCTGGTTCCCACTGGTCATCGGTGCGACATTTTTCACATTGATGCTCACCTGGGCCAAGGGACGCCGGATCCTGGCCGATAATTTACACAAGATCATGCCGCCGATTCATCAATTTATCGTCGATCTGAGCAGTCATCCGCCAAATAGAATTGAGGGAGACGCTGTTTTCTTAGCGGGAAGTCGAAGCGCCGTGCCTGTGGCCCTGGCAAAGAACGTCAAACACAATCATGTTGTTCACACCCGGACCATTTTGCTGCATTTTCGGGCGGAAGACCTTCCCCGGATCCCCAGTCTGGAAAAGATCCAAACCGAAAAATTGGGCGGAGGATTTTACCGCATTGTGGTTCACTATGGATTTATGGAAGATCCCAGCTTGGCCAATGTATTTTCCTTGGCACGCGGGCAGGGTTTGGACCTGAATCCGGAAACTACGAGTTTTTACATCGGTCGTGGAAACCTGGTCATTGCTGAACCATCCAGCATGGCGCGCTGGCGTGCGAACCTTTTCATGTTCATGTCCCGCAATGCAGCCGATGCCACCTCGTTTTTCCGTCTTCCGGTGGACCAGGTGATTGAGATCGGCGTCCGGCTGGCGATTTGACACGCCTGGGCATTGCCGTGCTTTCATGATCAAAATTGCGTTCTGAGGGTGCCCTCTATTAAGCGTTTGGGATACCGATGACCATGAACGAAGTCAACCATAAGGACTAAATCATGAGCTTAACCATCTATTTTCTGCGACATGGGGAAACCACCGCCAGCCGGACAGGTGGTTACTGCGGCACCCTTGACCCGGATTTAACCCCCGAAGGGTATCAGATGGCAGAGGATTTTGCCGCTGCGTATAAATCGCTTCCATGGGTCGCTGTCTTTTCCAGTCCGCTGCGCCGTGCCGTAGCAACGGCGAAACCGCTCTGCGAGACGGCCGGAATACCCATGCAACTCAAGGAAGGGTTGAAAGAAATTGCGTATGGTCGATGGGAGGGCAAAACACCCGAAGATATTAATCGCGATTTTCATGATGACTATGTTCGCTGGCTGACTGATCCGGGATGGAACGCTCCCACCGGAGGACAAAAAGGCATTGATATTGCTCGGCGCAGTTCACTTGTGCTCGAGGAAATCGAGAAAAGGTATACGACAGGAAATGTCCTCGTCGTTTCTCACAAGGCGACGATCCGAATTATGCTGTGCTCACTGTTGGGCATTGACGTGGGGCGTTTCCGCGACCGCATCGGCATGCCTGTCGCCTCTGTCAGCATCGTGGAAATTGCGGAGCATGGTCCACTGTTACATATGCTGGGCGCACGGTCTCATCTGAGAGGGTCCCTGAACAACCGAGCTGGGACCTGAGCCGCCGCTGCCGGCTCGAAAACTGGAAGGATACGAAGATACGACTCCCGTACATCCTAAACCCTTCGGGGATGCTTGAACAGAAATTCTCGGTGCAAATAAAATCCTTTTGATTACGCCGGGTAACCGGGTTTTAAAGCGCTCAAAACTCACGCAAAAGCGAGCATAAAACCGTACAATGTTGAGGCTTTAAAAATGAATGAACATTAATCTCCATAATCCCGGGTTCGACCCAAGCCTTCTTGTTGTTCGGTTCAATGCTCGCTAATGCGCTCAAACAGTTGATCACTTTAAAACCCGGTCACCCGGCTCCATATAGAGGTTCACCGAAAACCGCTAATGCTTAAAAAAAACCACTCTCAGGAAACTCCACCCGCTGTCCACGACGCCGTCTTTTGGACAGCTAAGAAGCGGGAAAAGAGGAGAAAAGGAGGCCCGTATGGCGATTTCAAACTATTATCTCGTTCCCCCGATGCCGGAAGGACTCGAGGGACTGGCCGAATTGGGTCTGGACCTGCGCTGGTCCTGGAGCCATACGACCGATCCTCTCTGGTAGCGCATCGATCCCGAATTGTGGAACCTGACCCGCAACGCGTGGCTCATTTTGCAGTCGGTTTCCTCCGCCCGCCT
>JAJDOH010000156.1 GCA_022340265.1 Deltaproteobacteria bacterium
ACCGGAGATACAAAAATCATTGGCAGAATCGGCCTTTGGCTTTCCGCCCCGTGCTTTTTCCTTTTTGAAAAAAAGAAAAAAGGTCCAAGAAGCACCGCCTGAAGCATCTGAATCAAGCCAGGCAGAGGCTCCGCCCAAAACCCAGGAGGAATGAAGATAAGCCGGGTAACAGAAATCGCACCTGATGTTTTTAAAATTACCACCTCGCTTATGAAGGAATACCGGACCTGCTGGATATCTTTGCCACGAAAGAGATCCATATGGCCGTGTTGCAACTAAAGATAGCCCTCTCTTGCCTTGACTTATGATGCCCCCAATTTTACAATCTTGATAGATGCAGTCCTGGCAAATCTCGCTCATTTCACCAACAATAATCAGAACCAGAGAGGATTTTCATGGAATATAAGGCAGTCATTTTCGATTTGGACGGAACATTGCTCGACACGTTGGAGGACCTTGCGGATGCCATGAATCGCACCCTGGAGGAGAGGGGCTTCCCATCACACCCCGTGGAGGCATATCGTTATTTCGTCGGCAACGGCGTCGCCAAAATCGTGTCACGGACACTGCCGCCGGATAAACAGGATAAAGAGCTGATGGCAGATTGTATAAAGGCGTTTCTTGTGGAATATGATCGCAACTGGAACCGAAAGACCCGGCCCTATGACGGCGTGGCGGAACTACTGGATGCCCTCACTCTAAAACAGATCCCCATGGCTATTTTTACCAACAAACCCCATGCGTTCGCCGAGCTTTGTGTTCATGAGTTTCTCTCCCGCTGGAAATTCAAAGCGGTATTTGGACAGCGGGATGGATATCCCTTGAAGCCGGATCCCGCGGTCCCACGCGAGATCGCCGGGATGTTGAATATTTCGCCCGAACAGTTTCTGTATCTTGGCGACAGTGATGCCGATATGAAAACGGCCGTTAACGCCGGCATGCTGCCCGTTGGCGCACTCTGGGGGTTTCGTAGCGAAGAAGAATTGCGGGATGCCGGTGCCGTGGAATTAATCAGCCGACCGGCGGACCTGCTGACCTTTGTAAACTGATGCGCTGTCATGGGATTGGGACAATGGTCGAGGACACCCCCCGCCCGTTTGTCCAATCCGTCTTAAGAAAGTGCGCTTGATGATGAGCCTGCCCCCTCCTCCGGATCTTCATGCCTTGGCCGTGCTGCTGCTCACGGTTGTCGCGCTGATCTTGTTCACCCGGGAAAGAATACCCCTCGAAACTTCCAGTTTCATGGTCCTCATTGCCCTGGCCGTGGGGTTCGAACTTTTCCCTTATAAGACTGACGGACACATCCTGCATGCCGTTACCTTCTTCCATGGCTTCGGACACGAAGCACTGATTGCCGTCTGCGCACTCATGATCGCCGGCAAGGGCATCGTGCGGACAGGTGCATTGGAGCCGGTGGGGAGATTGTTGTCCCGGCTTTGGAAGGGGCATCCGAACATGAGTCTCCTCATGACACTTTTGATCAGCGCCTTTTTCAGCGCCTTCATCAACAATGTCCCGGTTGTCGTGCTGTTTATGCCCATCTTGATAAATGTTTCCCTCAGAACCCGAATACCAACATCTTCAGTCTTGATGCCCATGGGGTTTGCCACCCTGTTGGGCGGCACTTGCACCACCATTGGAACCTCAACGAACCTGCTTGTGGTTTCGGTGGCCGCGGACATGGGTTTAAAACGGTTGGGCATGTTCGATTTTCTGTTGCCCGCGGCAATCGCCGGAAGCATCGGAATCGTTTATCTCTGGCTCCTGGCACCCAGGATCATACCCAAGAAAGAACAGCCTTTGGAGGACATTTCCCCAAGGGTTTTCACGGCCCACCTTGCGGTACTGGAAGGAACGGCTATACAAGGTAAATCACTGGCCGAGGCTATCCGAAAGACCGATGGCGCCATGAAGGTGATAAACGTAGAACGGGGAGCCCATAATTTTCTGCTGCCGTTTCCAAGCGTGGTGCTGAAACCAGGCGACCACCTGGTGGTCAGGGATACACCCGATCGATTGAAAGAGTTCGAAAACATCCTGAAAGGAACACTCTATCCCGAAGATTCAGAAGACATTCCTGTTGACAAAGAACATCCTCTAAAGGCGGAAGATCAGCAGATCGCCGAGATAGTCGTTATAGAAGGCTCCCGGCTGCATGGCAGAACGCTCAGCGAGGAGCGATTTGCGGACCGCTACGGGATCATCACACTGGCCATCCACGTACCGGGAAAAGAAACGGAAAAGGTCTATGATGAAATCGGAGATATCCCTCTGAAAGCCGGAACCATCCTGCTGATTCAGGGGCCTCGCAAACAGATCGCCGGCTTAAAGAAAAACAAGGATTTCCTGGTACTGGATGCGACCACCGATCTGCCGTTCACAAAAAAAGCGCCGGTGGCATTGCTCATTATGTTGGGCATCATCGTGTCGGCAGCCCTGGGGATTCTGCCCATCGCGATCAGCGCATCCCTGGGTGCACTGATGATGATCGTTACCGGATGCATTGGTTGGCGGGATGCAACCAGTGCGCTGAGCGCGCAGGTCATCCTGATTGTGGTCGCGAGCCTGGCACTCGGGTCAGCGCTCCTCAAGACCGGCGGCGCGGATTATCTCGCACAACTTTTCGTCGCTTTGGCGGGAGGCGCATCACCCTCCTTTGTGCTCAGTGGCCTGATGCTCCTGATGGCGATCCTGACAAATATCGTAAGCAACAACGCCGCCGCGGTAATCGGTACCCCCGTGGCTGTTTCCATTGCGGCTCAAATGGGGCAGCCTCCCGAACCCTTTGTCCTTGCAGTGCTGTTCGGAGCCAATATGAGCTATGCCACCCCCGTGGCCTATAAAACCAATCTGCTCATCATGAACGCCGGAAATTACACATTTACCGATTTTCTTCGCATTGGAATACCGCTGGTGCTGATCATGTGGATGGCCCTTTCGTTGTTGCTGCCGGCCATTTTCGGTTTACCCTCTTTTTAAATCCGATAAAGTGAAATCATGTTATCGGAGATACAGGAAACGTGATGCCGAGTGTTCTGTCATATCTATAATGTCGTAAAGATACCGTCATTCCGGGCTTGACCCGGAATCCAGAATCTCCGAATTAGCCACAACTACTGGATTCCGGCTTTCGCCGGAATGACGTGGGTGATTCTTCATTTCCTTTCATACCAGACACTTGATATATGACACGATACCAGAGATTTTTAGGAAAGTGAGTACAAGATGGAACGAATTTTTCTATTTCTCGGCGCCCTGTCCGCGTTCATCGGTGTGGCGGCAGGCGCTTTTGGCGCCCATGGTTTAAAGGGTCGAATAAGCACCGAAATGCTTGCGGTCTTCGAGGTAGGCGTGCGCTATCAGATGTACCATGCTTTCGCGCTGATCATTACGGCATGGGTGCAGACAAAATGGCCCTCCTTCATGGTCATCGCCGCGGGGTGGTGTTTCGCAATCGGCACGATTCTTTTCTCAGGAAGTCTTTATCTGCTCAGTCTCAGTGGAACAAAATGGCTGGGCGCCATCACGCCTGTTGGCGGGTTGGCATTTCTGGCGGCATGGGCTCTATTAGCCCTGGGGGTTTTGAAGACCCAACCTCGGTGAAGGAGGGTTGCTCCTCCACCGGGATTCGGCACCGAAATCCTGTTTAATATTTTAGCCCAGGATCGCTTTCAAGTCTTCTTCCGGCGTGGTAATGGGCATGATGTTGAAGTTTTTCACCAGCACGTCCAGAACATTGGGCGTGATGAAGGCGGGCAGGCTGGGGCCTAAGCGAATGTCCTTGATACCCAGATACAGAAGGGTCAACAGGATTGCCACCGCTTTCTGTTCGTACCAGCTCAGAATCATGGAGAGCGGCAGATCATTCACCCCCACGTCAAAGGCCTTGGAAAGGGCGACCGCAATCTGGATGGCGGAATAAGCGTCATTACACTGCCCCACATCCAGGAGTCTGGGAATGCCGCCGATGTCGCCCAGATCTTGATCAAAGAAACGGAACTTTCCACAGGCAAGCGTCAGAACGACGGTGTCTTTAGGCGTCTGCTCCACAAACTCGGTATAGTAATTACGCCCCGGTTTTGCGCCGTCACATCCGGCAACCAGGAAGAAATGCTTGATAGCCCCGCCCTTGACCGCCTCGATGACCTTGTCCGCCACTGACATGACCGCGTTTCGGCCAAAACCAACCATGACAGAACGACCGTTACTGTTTTCTTTAAATCCTTCCATTTCCATGGCCCTTTGAATGGCCGGACTGAAATCCTTATCCGCCATATGGCGGACCCCCGGCCAACCCACGAGACCGGTGGTGAAGATGTTATCCGCATAGGAATCGCGGGGTTTCTGGATACAGTTGGTGGTCATGACAATGGCCCCGGGGAATTCCGCAAATTCCTTTCCCTGGTTCTGCCATGCCGTTCCGTAGTGGCCATAGAAGTGGGCGTATTTCTTCAGTTCCGGATACCCGTGACACGGCAGCATCTCTCCATGGGTATAGACGTTGATGCCTTTTCCCTCGGTCTGTTTCAGGACTTCTTCCAGATCCTTCAGGTCATGGCCGGATACCAGAATGGCCTTTCCGGCCTTTGCACCCAGGGGTACGCTGGTGGGAACGGGATGACCGTAGGTGCCGGTATTGGCGGCATCCAGTAGCTCCATGGCCCTGAGGTTAATTTCTCCGCACTTCAGCACCAGCCCGACCCATTCATCCAGTGACAGATCGGTCCGCAACGTAGCGGCCATTCCTTCATGTATAAATGCGTAAACCAGGTCATCTTCCTGCCCCAGAATCCGGGCATGGTCCGCATAGGCGGCAACGCCCTTGATCCCGAAGATCAATGTCCATTTGAGGGCATGAATGTCTTCATTGGGTTCCGGATCACTTTTGATTCCGAACCCTTCCCCCTGCCTGACCATACCTTCCAGGGTCGCATCGGGTCTGAAATCAACCGGGCCTTCCGGATATCCGGAAACTCCCCCGGCAGCCGCCACTTTATTTTTTAAGGTCTCCGTCATTTCCACACACTTTTGAATGAGCGGCAGAAAACGCTCGGGATCAAAATCCACATTGGTGAGCGTGCTAAAAAGTGCTTCACAGGTAAATTGGTTTACGCCGCTGTCAATAACACCGATCTTTCTCCCTTCCACCGCCACTTGTGAAAGACCTTTCAGCGTGTAGAGTAACAGGTCTTGAAGTGCCGCCACTTCAGGTTGTTTGCCACAGACACCGATTTTCGTACATCCTTCTCCCTTTGCCGTTTGTTCGCATTGGTAACAAAACATGATGTTCCTCCTCTTTGTGGAATGTGGTTAATTATTAAAAAGGCCTTTGGAAATCGCGGCCTTTTTCCTCACTTGCGGCTCCACTATGGACCATCTGAAAAACTTTAACATTGACCTAAGTCAAAAGTCTTTTTTTTTATGGCTTTTTTTAATGAGCCAATGGAACGGTTTGTCCCGAGCGTTTTATAACGACTTGAAAAACAACTCATTTTGTTAGAAATATGTGTTACGCCTTCACCAGCTTAAAATATTGGTATTGACCTTCCAGCGATACGTAATTACAATGTAATCACGGTAGATGAAAAGGAGAAAGCGGATGCGAACACGTGTCATAAAGATTGGAAATTCCCAGGGATTGCGAATCCCGAAGCCGATTCTTGAACAAACGGGCATTGTGGACGATGTTGAAATTGAGATCGAAAAGGATCGAATCATCATTCATCCCGTAAAGAATGCGCGAGAGGGCTGGGATTCAGCGTTTAGAGCGATGGCGAAAAGAGGCGATGATGAAGCGATCATCCGGGACAACATTTCTCATTCTTGGGATGATGAAGAATGGCAGTGGTAATGAAACGCTTTGACGTCTATCTGGCAAATCTTGATCCGACGATCGGATCCGAAATTCAGAAAACAAGGCCTTGTTTGATCATCTCTCCCGATGAAATGAACCGTCATATCAAAACAGTGATTATCGCTCCCATGACTTCAGTCCTGAAAGATTACCCCACCCGAGTAGATTGTCGTTTTCGAAAGAAACAGGGACAAATAGTTCTGGATCAAATACGAACAATAGACAAAACGCGGTTGGTCAAAAAGCTTGGAACGATTGATTCAAAAACCCAATTGGATGTTATTTCCGTACTGCAGAAATTATTCGCGATTTGACATCCTCAATTTTGGGTTATGAACATCCGAAATAAAAAAGACGTGGAAGGAAAAATTTGTTTAAGAATGTTTTACACACAGCCTATCTACCGGGATTGGCAGTACCAACGGCACAGACTCACAACTTCCGCCCCTTATGGGTATTTACGGGTATATTTGTGGGGATTGCTTGACACCAAAAAACTTAGCGGTAAATTTGGTCGCTTTTTTCCGGGTTTAACCGTCAAAACCTCGAAATAGGGTAGAATTTCGTGAGTCAAAAGGAAATCGATTTCGGATTTGGAGAGCTGAAACTTCGGATAGGCCAGAACACGAAGATACTCCTTTATGATTTCTTTCGAACAGAGGGGAATAATTCGACCATTTTACCAGAGCTTGACCAGTTCACCGGGTTTACCGTCGAAGAGGAGGTCGCTCACCAGGACATGGGTATCGACCACAATCCTTTTCATCTGGAACGCGCCCAGCGTATGGCCTCATCGACACAATCCTCGGAAAGGCCCAGGCTCTTTATTTTTGCTCTCACTTCCCCGAGGTCGGTCCCATGAACCTTTAAAGGTTTCAGCAGAATCTTTCCGTCCACATAATCCACGTCAAAATATTGGACATCCGGGAGTCTGGCCATGATACCTTTCGGAATGGTAATCTGGTTTTTCGATGTAAGCCTTGCGAGCATTTCCTTTTCTCCCTGCTTCCGGCTTTCTTACAATGATATTACTACTTAAACAGGGGATCAAGGGTTTTGCACTCGTGCAAAATGGGGATATCTGATGTTGCGGATATTGACTGTCTGAAACCACGCTGATAAAATCAAAAAGCTAAACAAACAAGGATATCGGACTTACTTTGGAAGAGCTTTTCCAGAGTCGATAATGTTCGCTCAACCAAAAGCATAAAACAAGCAGGAGAGGATAAAGGCACCTAACCCTCCACAAAAGCCATCGCCACCGCCAGGTCGGTTTCATAGGAGATGCTCACGAGCACCCGGTGGCACCCTTTGGCCTTTGCGCGTGCCTTTATGTCTCCCCGAAGACGCACCAGGGGTTCCCCACAATCTCCCCGGCCCACCTCTATTTCCCTGAAATCCACTTCCCGTTCCCAGCCCAGGGTCAGGGCTTTGAAGACGGCTTCCTTGGCCGCAAAGGAGGAGGCATAATAGTTCGTGGGGTTGTCCGAGAGCCGGGCTTTTTGTATCTCGTCATTTGAAAAAGCCCTTTTCAGAAAAAGCTCGCCCGAACGCTCTATGGTTTCGGCCATGCGGCTGAGTTCGATCACATCCACGCCGATCCCTATCATTCGTCGCCTCCCGTCCGGCCGGGATTCCTTTTGGCCAGGGCCAGGGCCTCTCTGGCAATCATCAGCTCTTCTTTGGTGTGCACCAGGACCACATCCACCCTGGACACGTCGCTACCAAGAATACAGTCTTCAGCACCGGCCTCCTCATTTCGGGCCAAGTCCAGGTCGATTCCCAGAAACCCCATGCCATCCAGAATCATCTTCCGGATGAGAGGGGAGTTTTCCCCTACGCCCCCTGCAAATGCCACCAGGTCGATGCCGCCCATGGCAGCCGCGTAGGCGCCCATGTATTTTTTCAGGCGATAGACATACATCTCCAGGGCAAGCTTACAACGGTGATCGCCCTGATGGGCCAACCCGATTATCCGGCGCATATCGTTGCCGCGCCCTGACACGCCCAGGATTCCGGAATCATGGTTCAGCATCCTTTCCACCTGTTCACGGCTCAGATTCAACTCCCGCAGCAAATAGAGCACCACGCCCGGGTCCAAATCTCCGCAACGGGTGCCCATCATGGCGCCCTCCAAGGGGGTCAGCCCCAGGCTGGTGTCCACGGATCGGCCATTCTTCACGGCGGCAACCGTCACGCCGTTGCCCAGGTGAAATATGACAGATTTGCTTCGGGAGAGTTCCCTCCCGGCCACCTCGGCCGCACGGACGGCCACATAACCGCAGGAGGTACCATGAAACCCGTATTTTCTGATGCCGTGTTTTTCATAGAGATCGTAGGGAAGCCCGTACATATAGGCCCGTTGCGGCAACGTCTGGTGAAATGCCGTGTCAAAAACCGCCACGTGCCCGGCCCGGGGAAGCATATTCATTGCCTGCCTGATGCCCTCCAGGTTGGCCGGATTATGGACAGGGGCCAGCGGGATGCATTTTTGCATCCCGGCGATGACGTCCCCGTCCACAAAAACCGCTCCGGCAAACCGATCTCCGCCGTGTACGGCACGATGCCCCACCAGGCCGATCTCCGAAGCATCCCACAAGTCACCGCCATGCGCATGGTCGGTGAGTACGTTCATGATGGCCTCAAGCGCTCGACGATGATCCGGCCGATTCAACGCGGTTCTCGATTCGCGTTCGCGGCTTTGGTGCTCCAGCACGGCATCCGGTCTGCCCAGGCCGTTGACCGCTCCTCCGGCCAGGGATTGCAGCCCCCCGGGTTCGGCGGTTTGAAATACACGGTACTTGATGGAAGAACTGCCGCAGTTGATGACCAGTATCTTCATGACCCGGCTCTAACGGCAACCATCAGGCTTGCACCAACCACATCTTCCGCGGTAGCCCCTCGGGAGAGGTCGCTCACCGGCCTGTCAAACCCCTGTAGCACCGGCCCGTAACTGGCAGCGCCTGCCAGGCGCTGTACCAGCTTGGAACCGATGTTCGAGGCGTTCAGATCAGGGAATATGAGCACGTTGGCACGGCCGGCCACCGGACTTTCAGCATCCATCTTTTTCCGGGCCACGGATTCGAACAGAGCGGTATCCGCCTGCATCTCGCCATCGATCAGGAGATCAGGGGCCTTCTTTCGCGCCAATTCCGTGGCTTTAACCACTTTGTCCACCAGTGCATGGCTGGCGCTGCCCCGTGTGGAAAAGGAAAGCATGGCCACGCGAGGTTCCCAGCCGAGCATATCCCGGGCGCTGCGGGCAGTGCTGATGGCGATATCCGCCAACTGTTCCGGATCCGGATCCGGGTTGACCGCGGGATCCGCGAAAATAATCCGACCCGCTTCCCCTCCCGCGAAACCCGGCACCTCCATGACAAAAAAGCTGGAAGCCAGGCTTATCCCCGGCTGAAAACCGATCATCAACTCGCTGGCCATGATCACGTCCTCGGTGGGATGGGCGATGCCGGCCACCATTCCATGGGCGTCTTGGTTCTTTACCATCATGGCCGCGAAACAAAGGGGTTGGCTTACGATCCGCTTGCCTACGGACGGGGGCATATCACGGTCCCGGCAGTATTGATCAATGTATCGCGCCAGTTGGGGTGAAGCCAAGGGATCGATGAATTCAAGCAGACCTGATCTTCCGGCATCCCCGGTCTTCGTTTTATTGCCGTCAACCAGCAGAACAGGCCGGACCAGTTCCTGTTCAGCCAGGTTCAAGGCGGCTTTCTGAATAACGGGATCATCTCCTTCCGGAAAAACGATGGCAGCGTTTGATTGTTTGGCCTTTTCGGCCAGATACCCCATGATGTCCATGGTCGCCTTTCTTTCCTGGTCAATGCAAAAAAAGCGTGGGAGGGCAAAAGCCCTCCCTTCTTTTCACAGTTTGCTGCTGACCAGTTTTAAAACCTCCCCAATGGTTTTGGGTTTGCGTATTTCAAAGTTATCGATCGCAACCCCCAGTTTGTCCTCCAGAAGTGCGGCCAGTTCAATGCGACTCACCGATTTCATGCGAAGGTCCTCTGCCAGTCTCAGTTCCGAATCCAGTTCGGCCATATCTTTCTTGGCGATTTTGGCAATGATTTCATAAACCGCTCGTTTGGTGTCATCCATTGTCACTCTCCCTACGCCTGTTTAAAGGCCAGGACATTTAAGCCCTGAACTTCCAGGATATCCGGAACAACATCCACCGGGCCCGCTTCGAAAAAACCCTTCAGGGTTTCCGGATCGATGGATACGCCGGTAATGATGGCCTGAACATAGACGTTTTCTTCCAGTTGAATATGACCGTATGCATAGGGCGCAAGATCGTTGAACCTGGGGTTGGGCGGCGGGGCCATGCCATGGGAGACATAAAGCATCTTCCCTTTTCCCGAAAGTTCAACCTGTTCCTGCTCATAACTGCCGCAGGAACCACACGCGGTGGTGGGTGGAAACGTCACTTCTCCACACTGGCCGCACTTCCTGCCAATGAGTTTACCCTGGGCCAGCGCGTCATAATAGCCTTTGATCGTAGAATCAGTCATTTCTATTTTCCTCCTTCCAACACCAGGACCGTGCTGATCATGGCGTATCCGTGCGTATGGATGACAGCGGTCTTTGGGGGGTTCTTGATTTGCCGTGCCCCGGCTTGTCCCCGTATCTGCTTGACGGCTTCGTAGGTATCCGAACCCGCGCTGGCGGCCCAGGCATGGCCAAAGGCGTGACGCCCCCCATGGGTGCTCATGGGTTTATCGCCGTCAAACCTCAGGCGCCCTTCCTCGGCATATTTAAGCCCCTGGCCTTTGGGCAGATATCCGGAGAGCTCAGCCACACAGATGCTCATGATATGGGAGCAGTCATGGGTATGCAGATAATCGATATCATCGGAACCGATGCCGGACATTTCATATGCCTTTTTGAAAGACTGCTCATCAATGGGCATTACCGTGGGATCGTCCGTGTACCAGGGAAGATCCATCACGCTCATGCCGAATCCTTTGAGCTCCACCGGAGCGGAGGCGCCGGCAACAGCCGCTTCAGGCCTGCCCAGAACCATTGCGGAAGCACCGTCGGCCGGCGTCACCACGCTGTAGAGTCGTGACGGCCAGGCCACATGCGGGTTATAGCGGGAAGTCCAGAACTCCCAGGGATCATCGAACCCCAACGCTTTGGCTTCATCCTCCAGGGTTTGCTGACGGATGGCTTTGGGGTTCATGGACCCGTGCAAGCGGCGGGTACGGCACAGCTCGAAAAGACCCCGGTCCAGATCTTCCAGGCTGATACCATATTTACGACAGTAGCCCAGTGCGTTGAAAGCGTTGTAGGTGGGAAAAATGTCATACCCCTGAGGAACACTGTAGGCCTGGTTGACACAATGGTCGGTCCAGAGCCACATTTCTTCCGTGGGAATGGTATCCCTCTCAAAAGGACTCAGTTTCTTGGGCTGGCTCTGGGTGGACTCCAAACCAACCACCAAAACCTTGTCGTAAGCGCCTGAAGCAATCCCCATGGCCGCCATGGAGGCGCCCACATTGGTAGTGGAACATGCCGCATCGAAATGGACACCGGCCTTGTATTGGGTACCCAGCCAATTGGCTACCTGGCTGTAAGTGGCCGGCATCTGTGAGGTCGGCATGGTCACGTTTCCCACGAAAACCGCATCCACGTCCTGGGGTCCCAGGCCTGCATCGGCCAGAGCCTCCTGAGCGGCCTTCGATGCCAACTCCTGAAGGCTGAGACCCATTATCTCTGGGGTTTCCAACAGATTCCCGAACCGGGTGCACCCAACGCCCAGGATGTAGGCCGGCTCTTTCAATTTGTTTGCCATGGTGTGACTCCTTTCTTCTTTTTCATTGACTTCGTTTTGGGGTTCTGGCCTTGCGGATCAACTTCCTCTTCGCGAGTCCGGAAAAGCCCTTGACTTTGAAAACCCCTTGACTTTGAAAACAGGAACAGCGTATTAAGTAAGATACCGGAATTAAAAAAGATCGTCTTGCACCACCGTGAAAAAAAACTTGACCGAGAGTGCACTTTAAAGACCGGCACCCCATCCATAACGCAAAGGATATTGGCGCTGATGTCATCTCCTAACGACCCTTTTTACCAGAAATGGTCCAGCCGAAGCTTCAATCCCAGGGAACGGTTCGATGCCTGGCAGGCGGCGTTGAACGCATCCCATCTGGGTTGGGCGTTGGAAAGAAATCAAAGGCGGGGTTTCTCGGCTGAAATTCAATTGAACAAACTGCCGGATTTGCAAGTGGTACGGTGCGTTTGTCAACCGTGCAGCGGTTTTCGGGGAAAGCGGGAAATTGCGGCGGATGGCTCGGCCTATTATGGCCTTTTGCTTCTGCACAAAGGGAAGGAGGAGGTCACCATCGGATCACAAACGGCGTTGCTTGAACCGGGCGATATCCTGCTGTGGGATTCCACGGAACCCATACGATTCAAGCTCCATTCACAGGTCTATAAAACCACTGTTCTGGTACCGCAATGCCGGATGGATGACGCCCTGCCGCAAACCAGGGCCCTGGTCGGCAAAAGCATCGACTGGCGAAACGGCCTGGGGGCGGTGACATCGGCCCATATTACCACGTTGGGAACGCAGGCGGCCCATATCCATCCGCTTCAGGTGCACCCCACGGCTGAGACGACCCTGGCACTGATCGCCACCAGCCTGGGTTCTCAGGAAACCCGGGCCGGAGACGCTACCCGGGCGAAATTCACTAAGAAAATCAAATCACACATTGAGCAAAATCTCGATGACCCGGACCTGAGCCCCGTAACCCTGGCCCATCGGTTCGGCATTTCCATCCGTTATCTTCATCAACTTTTTGCCGGAGAAGGCCGTACCGTCTCCCGCTTTATTATGGACCGCCGCCTGGAAAGGTGCCGCCGGGATTTGATGGTCGCCGGGCCGCACAGAAATGTTACCGAAACGGCCTTTGCCTGGGGATTTAATGACGGGGCGCACTTCAGCCGTGTCTTTAAAAAACGGTTCGGTCTCAGTCCCCGCGCCTACCGGTTGAGCAAGAAATGATCCTGCGCATTTGTTAAACCATCTTTCGCACAGACCGCCACGACCTTTTCATACCGAATAATATATTTTTTCGGCATCAAACCCATAAACGCAAGACCTGGTTAAAAAACTGCCAGGCAGGGTTTGGTGCCGTTAGAAAGTGATAAAGGGATTCACGATCGTAAGCGATTGGACTTTTTGATTGTGTTTTTATAAAGCTCAATAGACGTAAAGATTTCACAGAGAGGCGCTAAAACGGTATTTAAGTATTTCAGGAGGTCATCGCTCGATAAAGCGGGGTCAAATTTCCCGGATGCTACATTTAAGAATTCTTGTATGACCTGGAAACTGATGCATCCGTCCTGGTCCCTCAAAGCATTTTTGATTAGCTCACGGGATATTTTTTGCTTATCAGGGCTACCTGAATCGAATGAATAAACAAAAATATTGGTGTCAATAAAGATCAGAGATGGATGAGCATCCGCCCGGAACTGGTGCCTGAGAGTCGCGGAAAAACCAAGGCTGACGATCTCTATCTCGGATTTACCACAAACAGATGGGGGTGGTACAATCTGCCTGGCAGCCTGCCCGGCGACCGCTTCTCAATTCAGGCTGTTCTCGACAGTAACCCGGGCAAACCCCGTTCCGAATCCAGTGCATCACACTGGAACTCACAAGGGTTCGGCTGGCTTATCGATTTAGAACGCGACCAGTTAACGGGAAGTGGACTGTACGGAATCCGCCTGGTACTCAGTTGCAGTGAGCGTTCCGGTGAATCCATCTGCCTTGTGCAGGATATAAAACAGTTATGGTTCAGCGTCGGCGATCCTGTGCCGTATTAGACCGGAAATCGGAAAAAATAAGGAATATGGGGATGTCCCCGAAAATTATTTCATGTGGCCCTGAAGTTTTAACCTCCCGGCCCCTCACTTAATCGTTCGCCAGAGAAGCATCAGCATGAAGATCCTGATTTTGACGATTGGTACGCGAGGTGATGTTCAACCCTATATTGCATTGGGGCGAGCACTGATGACGTCCGGCCATGAAATCACCATTTGTACCTGTGCGCACTTCGAGCCCTTCGTTCGGGAATACGGTCTCGGCTATGCTTACGTTAACAACGATTTTATCGATTTCATGCACTCACCAGAGGGGACGATCATCCTCGGGAATGGGGGAAGCTTCTGGAAGACCCTGGCAAATCTGGCGCCCATGATCTCGAAGCTCGGGGATCTCCAGGAACGACAGATGGCAGACGTCTGGGCGGCGTGCAAGGCGTCGGCTCCGGACCTGATTCTATACCACCCCAAGGCTCTCGGTGCGCCGGACTTCGCCTAGAAACTCGGGGTGCCATGCATGCTGGCCTTCTGGCTCCCAATGTATGTGCCGACAACCAGATTCCCGGCGATGGGGTTCCCCGAGCTTCCCTTGGGACCTGGGTATCGTTGGCTGACCTATCAACTCATCAGAAGGATATTGTTGATGATGAGTAAAAGAGTCAGGAAGTGGCGCAGACAGAACGGGCTGGACCCACGCAGCCCCGGATTCAGAATGCGGCTTCCGGATGGCCGTCCGATCCCAGCATTACATGGATTCAGCCGACACATAATCCCTCGTCCGGAAGATTGGCCCGAGACTGCAATTGTGACGGGGTTCTGGTTTCTCAACCAGGCTGAGGACCCGGATCCTCCAGGATCCTTGACAGAATTCCTGTCAAGAGGCGAACCGCCAGTGTACTTTGGGTTTGGAAGCATCTTCGGACGTGATCCGAAGCAGGTCACGCAGATCATACTGGAAGCAATCCGGCGCACCGGAGTACGGGCGATACTTGCCCGGGGTTGGGGTGGTCTTGACCCAGGTGATTCAGCACAGTCGGAATCAGTCATGTTCATCGAAGCCGCACCACATGGCTGGCTCTTCCCGCAGGTTAATGCCGTAGTGCACCATGGTGGATGCGGCACGACCGCCGCCGGACTAGTGGCAGGGAAACCGAGTATTATATGTCCGTTCTTTGGAGACCAACCCTTCTGGGGACGACACGTGGAGCGCCTCAGAGTTGGGCCGTCTCCCATACCACAGAAGAGGCTGACTGTTGAGTCTCTCTGTCACGCTATCGACACGGTCATGAATGACACGACGATGCGCGAAAACGCTGCAGTACTGGGCCGCCGTCTCCACGAGGAAGACGGCACATCGAATGCGGTGGCGTTCATAACTGGATAAATGACAAGTGATTCCGCAAGCCGTGAAGAACGTCCAGTGACGATTTTGGCGAACTATGGGTTGCACTTGGCCGTCACTTGCGCGCCGGCAAGTGAATACAGGGACATCCATCACCTGCAGCCAAGCTGCTTCATTCAAAGCCAATCAGGGAAAGGCGGTTTTTGAGGGCATGCGCAAAGGCGCTTTTCTGTTTTTTCAAAAGAAAGGAAGGGGGCTCAGGAAAAGGACCTTTGGCTTTCGACACAGTATATGATCCGGAAAAGATATCCTGGATTAAAGGACCCGGCGCTTTCTTCGTGCTGAGATACCCGGAGGCCCAAGCCGGGTAGGAATAGAGGGGAAACCGGCTCACGGGACGTACATCGATAAGACACTTCTCATTGTGCGCCGGGTCGTAATGGTTGCTCCAGAGATGATAGGGATCATCCAGCATCACCCGGGACTTTTCCTCATCCAACCCGCTGATGACCAGTTTGTCCCCCACATGGATCAACGCTCCTTTCATGTCTTTAACGTGGGGGTTCAGCAACACATAATCCCCGACCCTGAATTTGGAAGAATTTCTTGTGAAAGAAAATATTCTGCTGCCCATGTGAGCCACAGGCAAACATCGGAACTTCTCTTCTCTTTCCTCGATTTCAAGACTGTGAAGGTCAAGAACGTCCCGTGCGGCGGTTCTGAATTCCCCGTCGATGAATTTGAGAACGTCAATGGATGTGATGGCCGCTTCAGGCATCAGGTTTTGATCCGTTGGTTTGCGTTTCCATGAAGAGGAACCAGTCGACCAGCGCACGGGTGGCGTCGAGGTCGTCTTCGTTGTAAATTTCAATGAGCTTCATCCAGACCCTTTTTTTGCGCTCCACGTAAAGGTTGTACCAGACAACCGACATGTCCGCGGAAGGGTCAAACATCATGGCGGGGTCAGCGAGTTTAAAATCTTTCAT
>JAJDOH010000207.1 GCA_022340265.1 Deltaproteobacteria bacterium
TCCCCGGACGGAAATGTTCATCTTTGTCAAAAATGATGGGCGGCTTTCCTCTTTTCCGGGGGAGTTCCATGGGGACGATCTCATCCTTGAAATCCCCTTCCTTGGTTGACCGTTCGGTATTGTTGTGGCTTCTGAGCGCCACTTCATCCATTGCTTCCCGGCTGATGTTGTGCATCTGGGCGATGATTTCCGCTGTGTGACCCATGATATACGGTTTCCCTTTGAAGAGCTCCAGGGGCATCCCTTCCTTAACCGGGCCTTCTTCCGGATGGGGCAGCAGATGAGAACCGCAGTGAAGGGCGTGTATCATGGAGTCCACAAAGACGTGGTCCTGAAGCCTGCAGCCCCAGCGGGCGCCGGGAACGGTGTAGGGCGCTCCGGACATGTGTTCGGTACCACCGGCCAGAATAACATCGGCCATGTCGGCCTGTATCATGGCCATTCCGGACAACACCGCCTCCATGCCCGAGATGCATACGCGGTTAATGGTGGCCGCGGTGACATGCTCCGGAATCCCGGCCATGAGTGCCGAAACACGTGACACGTTCAACGCGTCAGCCGGTTCCATGCAGCACCCGAACCGGACATCATCGATCAGTCCGGGGTCAATTCCCGCCCGTTTGACCGCTTCTTTCATGCTGACGCTGCCGATAACGGCTGCATTGGAGTCTCTCAGTGTTCCGCCAAAGGCGCCGATGGCCGTTCTGCACGCCGATACGATGACGACTTCTTTCATTTTTGCTCCTTTCCTGGGCCGTGCCGTGGGCACGGCATAAAAGTGATTTACAGGGTTAAATGATTTTTCGTTCTTTCAATTCGGTTAAAGCGGCTGCATCGTAGCCGAGACGTCCGCCGTAAATATCCCCGTTGTGTTCGCCGAAACGGGGCGGGAAACTCAAACGTCGGTCTGAGTGTTCAAGCCAGGGGGTCATATAGGGGGGCGGTGCCAGGGTGATGCCGGTGCCGGTTTTCTCATCCGTTGAATAAAGGAGGCGTCGCGCCACGAGGGGGTCCGTCACAACTTCGGCCAGGGTATTGATTTTGCTCGCGGGAAGCGTAATAGATTTAAACAGCCGTATCAAATCATCGGCCTTGTGGTTGACGGTGATCTCCCCAATCAATTGATTCAAGCGCCCCACATCCCCGATGCGGCCCGCGTTTTTTTCATAGGCCGGTGTGTCCAGAGACTTGAAAATATCCTGTGAGACCAGGGATTGCCATTGTCGGTCGTTGCCCACGGCCAGATAAATAAAACCATCGCTGGTTTTGTAGACCGAGACCGGGCAGAAAAACGCGTGGGTGTTGCCCCTGCGGGTACTTTTCTGATTGAAGCTGGCGGTGAAGGTAATGGGGACGGTGAGCCATGATACCGAGGATTCAAACATGGAAAGATTGATGCAGGCGCCTTCTCCCGTGGCTTCCCTTCGGTAGAGGGCTTTCATCAACTGGCCGTAGGCATGTTCGCTGGTCCCCATATCCGGCAGGGGGATGCCGAGGACCTGCGGTGCACCCGTTGCCTCGCCGGTCATCTCCATTAATCCGCTTCTGGCCTGCAAAATGGGGTCGTAGGCCCCTTCGTTGCTGTCCGGCCCGAATCCGGTGACGCCCAGCCATATGATATCCGGTTTCAAGGCCTTAAGGGTTTCGTAGTCGATTCCCAGTTTCTCATAATTCCTGGGAAGCTGGTTGGTGGTAAAGACATCGATTTTCAGTTCCGTAATGAGCCGATGAAAAATGTCCCGGCCCTCTTGTTCGGCCAGGTTCAGTGTCAGTGCCTTTTTCCCGGCATTAATGCATAAAAAATAGCTGTTCATCCGCTCTTCGTTCAGAACATTCGAACCGATATGCCGGTTGGGATCTCCATAAACCGGGTGTTCCAGCCGAATCACCTCAACGCCGTCGTGGGCCAGCCGGTAGGTCAGGTATGGTAGCACGGTCGCCTGTTCAAGGGATAATACGGTTAGATTCTTGAAAAGATCCATAAAATAAGATTTTCCTCCGTTTGATGAGAGATCGATAGAAGGTCTCCTGATGAATGCCCATCGATAGGGCTTTTATCCAGGGTCTGTGTATGGAAAGACTCTTCATATATTGGAAATCATTAGGCTATGTCAAGATATTTCAGTCTTGTTTTCTTTCCCGGCTTTTCTGAAATCGCTTCACCGCCCAGTTGTGTTCCCGCAGGGTTTTAGAAAAATAATGGGTGCCGTTATTTTTGGAAACAAAATAGTAATAGTTGCCTTCTGCCGGATTGAGCACCGCTTTTATGGCGGCCAGACCCGGATTTGCGATGGGGCCGGGTGGCAGCCCTTTGATGACGTACGTGTTGTAGGGCGTTTCGGTTCTGAGGTCCTTTTTGGTGATGTTTCCATTAAAATTGGTGACGCCGTAAATCACCGTGGGATCACTTTCAAGGCGCATGTTTCGATCGAGCCGGTTCAGGAACACGCGCGCAATCATGGGTCTTTCTTCAGGATTACCTGTCTCCTTTTCGACCATGGAGGCAAGGGTAATGACCTGCTCAAGTGCCAGGCCCGATTGACTGATCTGTTCTTCAAGGGGTGTGATGATATCCCGAAAACGTTTGACCAGGGTGGTGATGATTTTGTCCGTTTTTTCTTTTCGCTGAAACCGGTATGTGTCCGGGTAAAGATACCCTTCAAGGGTGTTTCCGGAAAAGCCGAGGTGCGCTACCAGAGATTTATCCCGCACCAGTGCCATGAAAGAATCCCTGCCCGCCAGCCCCTTCTGCGCCAGGAGTTCTGCAATCTGGTCCGAATTAAAGCCTTCGGGAATGGTGACGGAAAGAGTTATGACCCGCCCTTTTTCAAGAATTTCAAGGATTTTCAATGGAGGCATGGCGCTGCTGAGACGGTATTCACCGGTTTTGATCATGTGGTCGTTTTCCATGAAGCGACCTGCCAGGCAAAAGAGGGTCTTGTTGCGAATAAGTCCCGAATTTTCAAGATCTGCTGCCACTTGATTCAGCGTGGCGCCTTCCTTTACCAGGAAATTCCGGCTTTCACCCTTTTTGTTTACGGGCCCCAGTCCGTACCGCACCCACAGGCTGGTGAAAAGAATAAAAAGGAGAAAGAGAAAAGCGGTCAGCAGCAGGATTGCCTTTGGCATTTCCCCAAAAAACCTGCATGATTTATCTGACTGTTCGTTCATGATGCGGTCATTTCTTTCTGTTGCCCCCGAATTTTCGCCATCAGTGCGCCGATGCCCATGGCAGGCATGTCACCGCCGTTAAGATCCGACAGGTTTTCGAGAAATGCTCTGGCAGGGGGCGAAAGCTGCTGGTCTTTCAGATAAGCGATGCTCACATCCAAAAAAAGTGTCCGGTCATCAATGGATAAAGATGTCAAAAGCCCATTTTCCAACTCCATCAAAACCGCTGATTCCACCAGGAAGGCGATGCCTTCGCCACGCTGGACCTCCATTTTGATGAATTCCGTGTTGCTGGTTTCCATGACGATGTTGGGGGTTATGTTGTTGCGGGCAAACATCCTGTCTACGAGGTGCCTGGTTCCGGAGCCCCCTTCCTTCATGATAATTCTTTCCCGGGCCAGCTCTTCAACGGATATGTCGGGTCTGGCGGCCAGAGGATGATCGGGGTGTGCGATGACGACGATTTCTTCACGGCTGAGGGGCAGAAATTGTACATCCGGGTGACTGACAATCTTGGCGATAATGACGACTTCATTTTTAAAATCAACCAGGCTTTGAACCATGGATTGGGAACTCCCCTCATCCAGGCTGATGCGGATGTCTGAATAGGCCTGGTGAAAGCGGGTCAACAAAAAAGGCATGAAATAGCGCGCGTAGGTTTTGGTGGTCCCCAGGCGCAAAACGCCCCGTTTTAATTCCTGCATTTCCTCAATAACAAACTCGATTTCCTTTTCGTAGTCGAACACATGTTTTGTGTATTCAAAAAGCGTCCTTCCCTCATCGGTCAAATGGACCCCACGGCCCTTTTTCCTGAAAAGTTTCATTTCGCAATGTTCTTCCAGCAATTTGATCTGGGCTGTTACCGCCGGCTGCGTAATGAAAAGATCCTTGGCCGCTGCTGTGAAATTAAGATTCTTGGCTGCATGATAAAATATGCGCAGTTGGTTGAAATTCAGCATGTTCAGAAATGGCCCGTTAGAAAGTGAAAATTGACTTTACCAAGGGATGATGACTCATAAACAGAGCTTATGAATACCATAAAAATTATCCAATTGACACGTTTTTTTTTATGGGAGATTATGGAAACCAATATTTTTTTCGTCTCAGTGAACCCTGTCATAACCCCTTGCAATTTTTGTTGTTATTTGGTGTTTTTGTTGGAATTTTGTTAGGATTTTACGATGATAGATCGATGCTGAGAGCACAACGGACAGGCGCTGAAGCAACTCCCATGCCGGCTTTTGAATGGGAATGTTCGCCTAGGTGAACGGGAGGCTCAAGCATTTTGATCATGGGTTATTGTTTGCAAACGCGCTTCACACACCCTTTAATCCGTGCCGTGAGGATCTTTCGGAACGGAGGGTAGGGCGCGTAAAATATCCATATTTTAAGGAGGTATTTTTAGATGAAAAGCATGAGAGATTTTATTGAACTGGCGGAAAAGGAAGGTGAACTTAAAAGAATCACCGCGGAAGTGGATTGGAACCTTGAGTTGAGCCACATTGCCAAATTGAACGAAGAAGCACAGGGTCCTGCGCTCCTGTTTGAAAATGTCAAGGATTATGATACGCCGGTGATCACCAGCGCCTGTACCACCGCCCAGAAACTGGCCCTCATCATGGGGATGCCCAAGGATACCCCCCTTCCGGAGATCCTGCGCGGATGGGTGAAGATGGGCGAAAACCCCATTCCGGCCAAAATGGTGGACAAAAAAGATGCTCCCTGCAAACAGAACATTATCATGGGCGATGATGTGGACCTCTACAAATTTCCCGTCCCCCATTTCTTCCCCCTGGACGGTGGCCGCTATATTGGAACAGCCCATTTTATCGTCACCAAGGATCCTGAATCCGGCTGGGTGAACCTGGGCACCTACCGAAGCCAGTTGCTGGGCAAAAACAAGATCGGAACCCAGTTCATCAAAGGAAAGCATGCGGACCAGATGCTGAAGAAATACCAGAAGATGGGAAAATCCATGCCGTGCGCCTCCATCATCGGTTGTGATCCATTGCTCTTCATCCTGGGGGCAGCACGGGTTTCCGCGGAAATCAGTGAATATGACGTTTATGGCGCCATTCGCGGCGAGGCCTGTGAGGTGGTCATGGGTGAAACCGTTGATCTGCCCATTCCGGCCCACGCGGAAATCGTTCTGGAAGGGGAGTGCGATCCGGAAAAATTCATGGAAGAAGGCCCGTTTGGCGAGTACACGGGATACTATTCGGGTGTGGGTACCGATCCCAGAAACTACATGGATATCAAATGCGTCACCCATCGTGACAACCCCATCATGCACTCCACCACCGTGGGCCGGGCCGTCACCGACACCCATATGGTCATGGCCCTTTCATACGGCGCCACCCTCTGGCAGCAGTTGGCCGAGGAAATGCACATTCCGGGCATTAAGAGCGTTTACTGCCCCCCAGAGGGTTCCGGACGTTTTCTGGCCATCATTTCCGTGGAAACTCGATATCCCGGCCACGCTGATCAGGTATTGACCGCCGCCATATCAACGGAAATGGGCGCCTACGGTCTCAAAACCGTCATTGTGGTTGACGACGACATCGATGCATGGGATATCCCGAGGGTCATGTATGCGCTGAGCTTCCGCTTCCAACCCAACCGAAGTCAGGTCATCAAACGAGGCCGGTCTACACCACTCGATCCTTCATTGCCCATCGACGCCAGAGAGATCACCGGAAGGCTTCTGCTGGATGCGACCATCCCTTACGAATGGAAAAACAAACCGATTCCCATCACCCTCGATCCGGATATGGTCAAAAAGGTGAAAGGTCGCTGGTCCGAGTTGGGATTCTAGCGGCGATTCTTAACAAATCCAAGCTCAGGCCCATCGTTTTTGAGCGGTGGGCCTTGTTCCATCACCCAAAATAAGCTAACACCTGATACCTAAACGATACCTAGGAGGCGACCCATGAAACCGATTCGATACAAAGAAAAAATGGTGCAGGAGTTCCTGGATGACGGGCACTGGACCGAAGAGCTCTTCTACGACTTTTACGACCGCAACGCAACGGAAATGCCTGATCAGGAAGCCCTGGTGGATTCAAAATACCGCGTGACCTGGGCGCAGGCCAAGAAAATGGTGGATGCCATGGCCATATCCTGGGTTGAAATGGGCATTCCCAAATCAGCCCGTGTGATTATTCAGTCCCCCAACAGCGTTTACGGTTTTTTGGCCAGGGTCGCGTGCGAACGGGCCGGTCTCATCTCTCTTACGGTTTATCCCTATTTAAGACAACGGGAACTGGAGTATATGCTGGAAAAAACCGAGGCCACGGCCGTGGTGATCCCGGAAGTCTACCGCAAGTTCAATTACCTGGATATGTACAAGGACCTTCAGAAACGGTTCACGCATCTGAAATACTTCTTCCTCTTTGATGATCAGGTTCCCCAAGGCGCACCCGATGGCACCTATTCCATCGTCCAGATGGTGGAAGAGCGCATGAAAAAGCCCGTGGATGAATCGCTGCTGGAGGAAAGACGTTTGGACGCCAAATGGGATGTGGCGCTGCTCACCACCACCAGCGGTACTACGGGAATTCCCAAGCTTGTGGAATGGCCCACGGCGCCCAGGGTCTGCACCTCCAAAGGCCGCGTGGGGATCTGGAAGCTTAACAAAGATGATATCACCATGGCCATTGCGCCCCATGCGGGCGGGGCGGCCGGAACCCTCACTTATTTCGCTGCCCCCATCGCCGGTGCCAAAACAGTCATGCTGGAGGAATTTACCCCCGAAGGGGCCCTGGCCCTCATCGAAAAAGAGAAGGCCACGGCCATCGGTGTGGTTCCCACGCACCTGGTGCGAATGCTGGAAGCGGATGTTAAGAAATACGACCTCAGTTCTTTACGATTTATCCGGTCTGCGGGCGGTTATCTGTCCCCCCAGGTGGCGGAAGAGGCGGAAGATGCCTTTGGCGCTAGCATTACCAGTGACCTGGGTACGCAGGACAAGGGATCGGTTTCCGGTTGCAGCGTGGAAGATAGCAAGGAGCTTCGCAGACGAACCGTGGGCCGTATGCTGCCCGGCAACAAGGTGCGTCTGGTGGATGAAGAAGGAAACGTGGTGCCCGATGGCGAACCGGGCATTCTCTATTTCCGAGGTCCCCATGCGCCGGCGGGATATTATCGGGACGAAGAACTGACCGCTACGGTCTTTGATGAAGACGGATGGTGTACCACCGAGGATATTGTCAGTTTTGACCAGGGATGCCTCTGGATTCTGGGGCGTGCCAAGGATATGATCATTCGCGGTGGCCAGAACATCTATCCCGCGGAAGTAGAAGGGCTGCTCAATGAGCATCCGAAAGTTTCTTCCGTTGCCATCGTGGGGTACCCGGACCGGGCCATGGGCGAGAAATGTGCCGCTTACGTCATTCCCAAACCGGGCGAGACCTTTACCTTTGAAGAAATGGTGGAATTCCTGAAAGGAAAACAGCTGGCCATGTTCAAGTTGCCCGAGCGTTTGGAAATAGTGGATGAATTTCCGGCGGTGGGAGATTCCGGCAAGGTCAACAAGGAAACGTTAAAGAAGATGATCAAGGAGAAAGTCGAGGCAGAGCAGGGCTGATGGAAAACAAAACCCGAAAGTCCGTTCTGGTTATTTCCACCCTGGATACCAAAGGCGTTGAGACACTCTACCTGAGGGACAAAATTATGTCCCTCGGGATCAATCCTCTGCTGATGGATATCTCCATGCGAGGGAAAGGCGATTCCCCCGCTGAAATTACCCCGGTCCAGGTGGCGGAAGCCGGGGGAAGCAGTCTCGAAGAGATTCATGCCTCCAGGGAACGGTCAAAAATTACCAATATCACCATCAAAGGGGCCTCCGAAATTGCCAAAGGCCTCCATGCCCAAGGAAAATTAGACGGGGTGATTGCCATGGGGGGATCCACCGGATCTCTGATGGCCACTGAAGTCATGCGGTCGCTCCCTTTCGGTCTGCCCAAACTCATGATTTCGTCCACGGCGGCCCTGCCGGGTCTATCCACACGCTACATCGGTACCGGTGATATCATGCTCTTTCATTCCGTGATCGAAATATCCGGTGTTACGGACCTCTTGAAGAATGTCATGGACCGGGCTGCCGGCGCTCTTGCGGGAATGGTTCAGGGGGACGTCGTCGCCGCCAAATCCAAAGCGGCCAAATCGGTTGCCATAACCATGTTGGGTCCCTGCGAGCAATGCGCCAGTTCCGTCAGAAAGGTTCTGGCGGGGGCGGGTTATCAGGTTACCGGGTTTTCAGCTGCGGGTATCAGTGATCGTGCCATGGAAGAAATGATTGCAAACGGCCTGTTCCAGGGGGTGGTGGATTTGGCACCGGGCGGTGTGGGAGAGCATCTGTTTGGTTTCATGCGGGACGCAGGTCCCCATCGCATGGAAACCGCGGGAAATGCCGGTCTGCCGCAGGTGATTTCCACCTGCAGCGTGAACCACATGACGCCCTCCAAACGCAAATACAAGCCTGAATACCATGAAAGACGGAAATACGACCTGGACAAGCTGAGAACCTGGATCCGGCTTTCGCCTGAAGAGCTGAAAGAAGTAGCGGTGGCATTTGCGGAAAAACTGAACCGTGCCAAAGGACCCGTTTGCGTGATGCTGCCGCTGAAAGGTTGGTCGTCGGTGGATTATCCGGGGAATGCCACGTTTGATCCGGAAGAAGACCAATTGTTTAATGAGGTGCTTCGCGAAAAGTTGAACCCGCATATTGACATCATTGAAGTGGATGCCAATATGGAGGATCCGGCGTTTGCGGAAGCGGTGGCACAGGCTGCGTTGAAGATTTTCTGAAAAGGGGTTCACCATGAAAAAAAGATTGGTTGTGGGCATATCGGGTGCCAGTGGCGTCATATACGGCGTTAGAATGCTGGGGCTGCTCAAGGAAACCGATTTTGAGACCCATCTCATTATCTCCGATTCAGGCAGGCGGAACATTGAAATTGAAACCGATTTCAAGCCGGTTGATGTGGAGGCCATGGCCGACCATGTCTATGAAGACCGGGATGTTGGGGCGGCGCTTGCCAGCGGATCTTTTCTGACCTGCGGAATGGTTGTGGCGCCCTGCACCATCAAGACCCTTTCCGGCATTGCCAATTCCTACACCAGTAACCTTCTGGTTCGGGCGGCGGATGTCAACCTGAAAGAGGGCCGGAAACTGGTCCTGATGGTGAGAGAAACCCCTTTGCACAAAGGGCATCTTCGATTGATGACCATGGCGGCGGATATGGGTGCCCATATTTTGCCGCCGGTGCCCTCATTTTATCATCAACCCAAAACCCTTCAGGATATTATCGATCAAAGCATCGGAAAGGTGTTTGATTATCTGGGCGTTGAGCATCAACTGTTCAGGCGTTGGGAGGGGTAAAGAGCGGCCGGTTATTGATTTGTTGCGCGATCTTTCCGGCTGCTTCCCGGATTTCTGCTTCTAATATTCCCATCATGTGATCATCGAGTGCCGATTTAAAGCCCACTGCCCAGATGGCATAGAGTTTACCCTGTTTTCCACGAATGGGAGCCGCTGCGGCGCGGACACCGTCAATATATTCCTCGTCGTCGGAGGCATAACCATTTTCTTTTGCGCGGCTTACCGCAATGAGGTAAGCATCCGGATCGGTAATGGTTCGGGCGGTGAATCTGGGAATTCCTTTCTCAACAATCATGCTGTTCGCTTGCTCGGGGTCCATGGAAGCGAGAAAAATCTTGCCGATGGCCCCGGCCAGAAGGGGGATGGTACTTCCCCTGGGTGCCGTTATTTTAAGATTATGGTTCGATTCCACAACGTCCAGAATGCTGACCCGCCGGCCGTTGGGGATGCCGAAGAAAACGGACGCGCCGGTTTGTTCCATCAATTTTTCCATGATGGGTCTGGCAATTTCCCGAAGGTCAAGCTCCGAATAGGCGGTTTTCCCGAGTTCAAAGAGGGTGGGACCTAAAAAATATCTTTTGGAAGAAGGATCTCGAATCAGGGCCCCTTCTTCGACCATGGCACTGATAATGCCATGAGCGGTGCCCTTGCTCATTTCCAGCTGATTGGCCAGATGGCTGAGGTTCAACCCTTTTGGGCTCCTGGCAATCTGTCGAAGTATTGAAAAGGCTTTTCTGACGGATGGGGCTTGGTATTTTCCGGACATTCGTTCACCTCGCTGAACATTTATCCGAAGCCTACGCTTCTATTCAAATTTTGTCAACCTGTATATCTATCTATAAATAGAGATATAAATATTTAATCAGATCTGTTTTTGCTTGACACCACGTATTTTCCTGCTATGATTTTCTGGAAGGTATGTTCAGTATGATGAACATCTCAACGAATGCTTAAGGTTCGGTAAGTTTAAGGGGTGTGTCGCTTTTAGATTTATCAATTTCACGACAAAAGGGGCGGTTTTTAGCGGTCCCGAAAAATCAGGAGGGTAAAATGCTTTTACCGAAATTTGAATTCCATGAGCCCGAAACGGTCGAAGAGGCCTGCCGGATACTTGGGGAACTGGGCGAAAAGGCCAAAACCCTTGCGGGCGGGACGGATCTACTGGTCAACATGAAGAAGAAACTGCTTGCGCCCGAGCATGTGGTGTCACTGGATAGGATCGCATCACTTGCGGAAATAGATGTCTCCAACGGGACACTCAAGATAGGTGCCTGCGCCAAGGCGGCCGATATTGCAGAATCGAAGGCCGTTATCAAAGAGTTTCCCGCATTGCAGACGGGCGCGTCCAAATTGGGCTCGCCATTGATTCGAAATCTTGCAACGATTGGGGGAAACCTGGTTTCAGCACGGCCCGCTGCGGACTTTCCACCGCCACTGATGGCCTATGGGGCAAGTGTTGTTCTGAGAAGCGGCACCGGCCAGCGGACTGTCGCACTGTCGGATTTTATAGAAGGGCCCGGTCAAACCGTTCTTTTGCCCGAAGAGATTCTTGAAGCCGTTCTGCTGGAAAAGCCTGAAGCCTATTCCGGAAGTGCATATTATAAACTGGGGATTCGGGAGGCGCTGGAGATTTCACTGGTTAATATTGCCGTCTCTATTACGACCGATGGTCCCGGAGGCGCCATTAAAGCTGGAAGCGTCGTAATGGGATCCGTGGGTCCCACGCCGCTCTTGTCACCATCCGCTGAAAAAGTGCTGGTTGGAGAAAAACCGTCTGAAGCCCTTTTTCTTGCGGCTGGAGAAGCGGCTGCCATGGATAGCAAACCCATTGATGATTTCAGGGCAAGCGCTGGGTACAAAAGGGCCATGGTCAAGGAGTTGACCAAAAGAGCACTGCTTCAGGCATATGAGCGTGTGTGCAGTGAATAAATGGGTCGCCATGGAAAGAAATTCCGGTAGGACACAACTCAAAAACGGCGATCGGGAATATAAATTAAGAGGAGAGAACGATGAAAGAGATGATCTGCCTCACCATAAACGGCAAAGAATATGAATTGGCTGTGGCACCCAATATGACCCTGGCGGACCTTTTAAGGGAAGAGCTTTTATTGACGGGCACGAAAAAGGGGTGTGAACTGGGGGATTGTGGAACGTGTACCGTTATCATGAATGGCAAAGCGGTCAATTCCTGTCTGGTTCTGGCCGTTCAGGCCTCGGGCAAAGAAATAACCACTGTTGAGGGTCTTGAAACCGATGAAGGCCTGCATCCCTTGCAGGAAAAATTCATTGAAAACGGCGCCATTCAGTGCGGGTTTTGTACTTCCGGAATGTTGCTCAGTGCAAAAAGTCTTCTGGACAAGAACCCGAAACCCGATGAAACGGAAATTCGTACCGCCATATCCGGCAATCTGTGCAGATGTACCGGCTATCAGAAGATTGTTGAGTCCATCAAAGATGCCAGTGAAGGGAGATAGGAAATGACCGAATATCATGTGATCAATGGACGGGCCCCGCGACTGGATGCTCCTGCCAAAGCAACCGGTAGGGCCATATATGTGGATGACATCAAACTTCCGGGCATGCTTTACGGCGCATTGCTGCAGAGTCCCCTGGCCCATGCCAAGATTCTCAATATTGATACCGCCAAGGCACGGAAACTTCCCGGCGTCAAATCGGTGGTCACCGCGGAAGAGGCGGGAATGGTTCATTATGGGGTGAGTCCCGCTCGATATGATGAAACCCTTTTTGTCAAAGATCGGGTACGCTATATCGGCGATGAAATTGCCGCTGTGGCCGCAGTGGATTTGGAAACAGCCCTCGAAGCCGTTTCCCTGATTGATGTGGAATACGAGGAACTGCCGGCGATCTTTACCATGGAAGAAGCCATGGCTGAAGGGGCGCCGCAGATTCATGAAAAATATCCCCGTAACATCGGTGCGGAAGTTCACCAGGAATTCGGAAACGTGGAAGAGGCCTTCGCCCAGTGCGATCTAATTCGAACCGATACGTTTTTAAACAAAAGGCAGGACGGCGCGTTTCTGGAACCGAACGGAGTTGTGGCCGATTACGACCGTAACGGATTTTTGACACTTCATTCTTCCACCCAGGTGCCCCACTATGTCATGCGGATTATTGCCATGGTGCTGGGGATTCCCATCGGAAAGGTGAGAGTGAAAAAGCCTTATGTGGGAGGTGGTTTCGGCCCCAAGGCGGGTACCAATTCCATGGAACTGGCCTCATGTCTTCTTTCCATCAAGACCGGCAAGCCGGTCAAAATGAATTTTACGCGGGAGCAGGTTTTTCTCTTTTCGAGGGGCAGACATCAATTTAAACACACCCTGACGACGGGTGTCAAGAAAGACGGAACGCTGATGGCGTTGGCCAACGAGTGCTATCTGGAGGGGGGCGCATACACCAGTTTCGGGATTGCCACCGTCTATTATGCGGGATCACTTCTGGGTGCACCTTACAGACTGCCCAACATGAAATATGATGGTTTCCGGCTGTACACCAACCGGCCCGCCTGCGGCGCGCAGCGGGGGCACGGTGGCGTAGCGGCCCGGGCTGCCTGGGAACAGCAGATTGATTTTATTGCCGAAGAATTGGGCATGGATCCGGTGGATTTTCGGCTCAAAAACTCCATGGAAGCAGGCGACATCACCTGCAACGATTTCAATACCAGCAGTTTCGGCATGAAGGAATGCATTGAAGCCGTCAGAGACGGTTCCAAATGGAGTGAGAAAAAGGGAAAAATGTCTGAAGGCAAGGGGATCGGTATTGCCACGGGATTTTTCGTCTCCGGTGCAGGGTATCCCATTTACCGTTCTGAAACAGCCCACTCCACGGTGGTCATCAAATTGAGCGAGGACGGGGGAACGGCCCATGTGCTCACGGGAAGTGCTGAAATCGGTCAGGGTTCAGATACCGCCATGGCCATGATTGCCGCCGAAGCCCTGGGCGTGCCGCTGGACAGCATCAGGATATCATCAGGGGATACCGATTACAGCGTTGACCTCGGTGCCTATTCCAGCCGCCAGACCCTCATGACCGGTCATGCCACCAAGGCTGCCGCCGAGGATCTGAAGGAGCAGGTCCTGGCGGTTTTGAGCGAAAAGCTGGATGTGCCGGTGGAACGGATGGACATCAAAAACGGCTTTATCGTGTTCAAGGGTGAACCGCCTGACTTTGGCGGCCTCAGAGCCACCTATGCCAAAGAGCATCGGGGTTTTTCAGACAACCCGGGTCTGGATGAGCCGCTCACCTTCAGAGAGGCGGCGCGAATCGCCTATTTGACCCTGGGATCCATGGTGGGCACCGGCAGTTACAAGCCGGGTGAACTGGGCGGTAAATTCAAGGGGGCTGCCGTCGGCACGTCTCCGGCGTACGGTCCATCCGCTCAGGTGGTGGAAATAACCGTTGACAAAGGGACGGGCAAGATTACCATTGACCGCATGACCGATGCCCACGACTGCGGTTTTGCCATCAACCGAACGTCGGTGGAAGCGCAGATGCAGGGGTCTCTCTCCATGGGTGTCGGCGAGGCCATGTATGAGGAAGTGAAGTTTGATGATAAGGGGAAGATTTTGAACGCCAATTTGGGCGAGTACAAAATTGCGACAGCGCTCGATATGCCCAATGTGGATGCCATCATCGTTGAAAGCAACGAACCCAATGGTCCATTCGGTGCCAAGGAGGTGGGTGAAGGGGCGATCATGCCCACCATTCCCGCCATACTGAATGCCCTCTACGATGCTACCGGCGTCAGGATTCAGGAATTGCCTCTAACGCCTGAGCGGGTGTTCAAAGCCATTCGGGAAAAGGAAGACAAGGAGAAATAGAGGAAAAAAAATTACAGGGTGCAGGGCAATGCTATTAACTTAACCCCGAAATGAATTCAGCGTTACTACCGGGCGTCATTCCGGCGAAGGCCGGAATCCAGTAATTTCAAACGGTTCTGGACCCCGGCTTTCGCCGGGGTGACGTAATTGCTAAATGAGATGGTTCCTAAGTTAATGGCATTGGGGTGCAGGGGGCAGAATAAAACCTGCAACCGGATTTTCCGCACCCTGACACCTATCCAGCCAACGACAGCCAATAGAACAGGTCCAAAAATGACGCCATCATTGTCGCCTGAAGAAGCCCTCAGGTACCACCGACAGATGATCCTGCCCCAGATCGGTGATGAAGGTCAGAAGATCCTTCAACGTTCGCGGGTCTTTCTGGCCGGCCTGGGGGGACTGGGATCCATTTCCGCTTATTATCTGGCAGCGGCAGGGATCGGGCAGCTGCGGGCAGTGGACAGGGATCGGGTGGATTTGGGAAACCTCAACCGGCAGTTGCTCCATTTTACTGAAGACATCGGAAAAGAGAAGACCGAATCCGCGAAAACAAAACTTGAAAACCTCAACCCCCACTGCCGGGTTGAGGCCGTCTGTGAGACGATCCATGGCCACAACGGAGATACGCTGGTAGGTGATGCACATCTCATAGTGGATGGTACCGACAATTTGAAAACACGAAAGATTCTCAATCGGGTTTCGATCAAAAAAGGCATTCCCTTTATTTTTGGTGGCGTGGACGGTCTGACGGGTATGACCACGACCTTTATTCCTGGCAAAACACCTTGTTTTGAATGCCTTTTTCCGGAAGGAACCCTCGATAAGGGGCCTCCGGGTGTGTTGGGTCCTCTGCCGGGAATGATCGGTGCGCTCCAAGCGCTTTCGGCCATTAACTTTCTGCTGGGTATAAAAAGTGGTTTACTCGCCGGTCGAATGCTATATATCGATGGTGCGACCATGAATTTCAGGACGATCCAGATGGGAAAAAACGACCGATGCCGTGTGTGCGGAGCCGATTACTGAAAGGAGGTTTTCTCATGAATAATGACGCTGAAACGATCGAAATAACCATTAATGGTTTTAAGGAAAAAGCGACAAAGGGATCCTCCATTACGGAATTGATTCTGAAATATGATGAAATGGAGTCTGCCATGATGGTGGAAAGAAACGGAAAGTTCGTTTATCCCCAGGATTATGATGGGACCTTCCCTGACGCCGGGGATGTCCTTGAATTCATCCATCCGGATTTTGGTGGTTAAGCCCACCCAACAATTTTTACTAGTCAAAAAACGCCGCTTCTTTTCACTTTATCTTCTTTTCTAAAAAACGCATCTGTGTTACCGTTGACGAAGGTTCTTGATTTTTCTTGAGTTGAAACCGAATATGCTTTCGATATATTCAAAAGCGTCAAACGGCGTGTCAAATTCTGATGAATCCCGTAAATTTTATCCCTGGGCGTTAAAGCTGATGTCAGTGAGGTGTTGACGTGACCGAACGGGTTGCTTTTGTGGATGACGAAGAGATCATTCTGGGAACCTTGACCCGGATTTTTGAGGATGAACCTTTTGAGGTCTTTACATTTGACAAACCTTCGGAAGCGATCAAAGCCATGGAGCGGGACCCGTTTTGTGTGGTGGTTTCAGACCAGATGATGCCGGAAATGGATGGCACAATGTTTCTTGCGCAAGTACGTGAAAGATGGCCCGATACCGTCCGCATTTTGATGACGGGATATGCGGAGACGGATACGGTCATCAAGGCTATCAATCAGGGGAGTGTTTTTCGTTTTGTCAGCAAACCATGGGAAACCCTTGAACTGAAAAAGATTGTAAACGATGCCATCGAACAGTATCGCCTTGTCAGTGAGCATCGGACGTTGGTAAGCCTGACAAAGAAACAGAACCGCGAACTGCTTGAGCTGAACCAGGGTCTGGAAAAAAGGGTTCAGGAACGAACAAGACAGCTGCGGACCAACGAGGAAGAACTTAAGACAACCCTGTCGCAACTGCGCAAAACCCTTGAAGCAACGGTTCAGGCACTGGCGTTGACTGCAGAGGCGCGAGACCCATACACGGCGGGTCATCAACGCCGGGTTGCCGGTCTGTCGCAGGCCATTGCACAGAAAATGGGTCTTAGCCAAAACCGGGTGGATGGTGTTAGAATGGCGGCATCCATACACGATCTTGGGAAAATCTATGTACCGTCGGAAATCCTGAACAAGCCTGGAAAAATTCGTCCAAATGAATTCGAACTGGTCAAATCCCATGCACAAGTGGGATATGATAT
>JAJDOH010000151.1 GCA_022340265.1 Deltaproteobacteria bacterium
TATGAAAATCAGCAGTGTTACCGAAATGAGGGAACTGGACCGGACCGCCATTGAAACTTACGGCATTAAAGAAGAATTGCTCATGGAAAATGCCGGGGATGCGCTTTATTTCGTTATATTGCAGAAAATGGGAATTTTGTGCCGGCGGTTTGTGGTTTTTTGCGGACTTGGAAATAACGGGGGGGACGGTTTTGTTGTTGCCAGAAAACTCCATTCAAACGGAGGGTTGGTTAAAGTATTCATTCTGGGAGATCAAAAGAAATACCGTGGGGCAGCCAAACTGAATCTGGATATTTTGAAACGATTGCCCGTTGAAATGGTGGAGGTTCAAGATGCAGCGTCGGTTCACACGGACACGGTGCATTGCCATGCCGTCGTGGACGCCATGCTGGGGACCGGGCTTGAGCGGGAGGTAAAGGGCCTGTACGGCGATATCATCGAGGGCATTAACGACAGTGGCAAAACCGTTTTCAGCGCGGATATCCCTTCCGGTGTTTCAGGCGACACGGGAGAAGTGATGGGAATCGCCGTGAAGGCGGATTACACGGTGACTTTCGGACTTCCCAAACTGGGGAATCTCCTGTTTCCAGGGTATGATTTATGCGGTAAACTGTACGTTACCCATATCTCCTTCCCTCCTCAGTTATATGATTCAAATGATCTGAAGGTCAGCATTACGCCCCACATACGCTTACCCCGAAGAAATCCGGATGCCCACAAGGGGAGTGTCGGCCAGGTACTTTTCATTGCCGGCGCCGCCAACTATTACGGTGCCCCCTATTTTTCGGCGCTCTCCTTTCTGAAAGCGGGCGGCGGCTATTCCAGATTGGCGGCCCCTGAATCCATCACGCCCTTTATCGCCAACAAAGGGAGTGAAATTGTGCTCTTGCCTCAAGAAGAGACGGCATCGGGGAGTATTGCCCTGAAAAACAAAGACAAACTGCTGGAACTGGGAAACAGAATGGACATGGTGGTCATGGGACCCGGTTTGTCTCTGGATACGGAAACCCAGGAACTGGCAAGAGCCCTCGTCAAAGATCTGAAAGTGCCGCTTCTGCTGGACGGCGACGGGATCACTGCCTTGTGCAGCGATCTTGAACTGCTGAATAAGCGGGAAAAGGAAACGGTTCTCACGCCCCATTTGGGGGAGATGGCCAGGATTACGGGAATAGATACGCCGGAAATTGCCCATGACAGGACAACCATTCTGCAACAAACCGCTGAAACACTGCGGACGATCATCGTATTGAAAGGGGCCCACAGTCTGGTTGGTTTTCCGGACCGCCGGGTTTTTATGAACATGTCGGGAAACCAAGGCATGGCAACGGCCGGTTCGGGCGATGTGCTGACCGGTGCTATCGCCGCCATGTTCGGATTGGGCCTTGACATTGAAGGTGCGGTTCTAAAGGGCGTATTCATTCATGGTCTTGCCGGGGATCTTGCGGCGGAATCAAAAGGAATGGATGGCATGACGGCCCAGGATATTCTTGAGCATCTGCCTTTAGCCCTTAAGGGAGATCGAGAAGGGCTTAGTGAGAACCTCGCCCAGTGTTACGGGGGCTTAAAAGTTATCTGATGACCATCCATGCGTGTTTTTTTTGCCGCTCCGTCTGTGTTTTCTTGAATACACTTCATGGTTATCCGAGGAATGTGCTTATTTGAAATGCCGCTATTAGAGCAGGTTTCAAGACACGGTGTTTGTGGCAGGAATTTTGCAGGCATTTTTACAGTCACTGTTTAAGCAAATGGTGCTTTTAAGTGTCATCCCGCTCCAAAATCAGGGAAGCAAATGATGATGCTTAAACCACGGCTTCTCGGGTGTTCGTGCATCTGTTCTTCCAGGGTTCTTAAACCTTTAGGAGGGAAGATTAGTCTGGAGGAAGACAACGGCATCCTGGGAAGCCTTTTTTTTGAGACCTTTGCAAAACGCCCCCTTTTGCCCAATCTCGGTGTCAGACTCAAATTTCAATCCTCTTTATTCTATTTGAGTGCGGAAACGAAATGAGGACTTCTTATCAGGAACGAACCTACAGGCACAGTGTTACCGCAAAGGATCTGAAATTTTTTCAAGTGGTTGTCCGTGAGACCGATCTCTGGATCGGCGCGGAATCGGATCTCGAGAAAGAAACCCGGGATCTGGTTTTCTTGTTTCGTCACCAGTTGGAAACCTATATGGGGTTTCACCGTGAATTTCTGACGTCCCTCAGCCCGGTGGAAGATGACCCCATGGCTCCGCCCATTGTTAAGGATATGATCCGTTCCTCAAGAAAAGCGGATGTCGGCCCTATGGCGTCGGTGGCAGGGGCCATGGCACAATGGGTGGGCGAGGCGCTGGTTGATGTAAGCGGGCAGATAATTGTTGAAAATGGCGGGGATATTTTCATGGTGGCCAAACGCCCTGTTACGGTATCCATTTTTGCGGGCCCTTCGCCGTTGAGTGAAAAATTCGGACTCCGTATTCCGGAGCGCCAGATGCCCCTTGGCATCTGTTCCTCTTCCGCAACAGTGGGTCATTCTCTGAGCCGAGGAATCACCGACGTGGTTTGTCTTCTTTCCAAGTCAACGGCGCTGGCCGATGCCGCGGCCACCGCCCTGGGAAACCGGGTCAGGGAGATTTCCGACCTCGAGCGTGTCGCGCTGTGGGCGGAGGAGATCGGCGGTATTTTGGGGGGGGTTGTGATTGTAAGAGATGCGATGGCTAGTTGGGGTGATATTGAATTGGTGGAGGTATAATCCTGCCCCCTGCCCCCTTTTTAAAGATCATAAAGCGTTTCATCGACCCTGGGCGGGCGCTCTCTTCGCGCCTTGATGGCTTTTTTCCCCAATGAAAATGGGTCTTCCCCCTCCAGCAAATCCCCCATCTCAGATTCGATGGCCTCCGGGTCCTCGCCCCTTTCCATGCGGCTCAGCGCTTCTTCCATGCCATCTCCCAGGTTCAACCCGGTCATATCCGTTAGCTTGCGCATGAGTTGGGCGGCCTGCCTGGGATCGTTTTCATCCAGGTGTTCCGCTTCGGCCGCCAGCACATTCATGGCCTGCTCCATCTTGCTTTCATCAAGATCGGGGAGCGGTGCGTCATCTTCTTCCCCACGATTTTTGGGTGTTGCAAAAACTGACATATGCCTTTCCAGTGCTACCTTGCCGCACTGTGGGCACATGGGCCTTTTTTCCGTGTTGATGGTTTTGGAAAGAAAGTTGAAAATCATATGGCATTGGGAGCAATAGAATTCATATATGGGCATCTTATT
>JAJDOH010000227.1 GCA_022340265.1 Deltaproteobacteria bacterium
TGAGATCAAATTTCCAGTAGATATTGCTGAAAAAGGCGACAGAACGTAACTACTCCCGTTTGTGAAATCCACAAATGGGGGGAAGGAAGGATGAACGTTTTGAAGCCGAATTTGAAAGCAACAGTCATAACGTTACTGGAAAAGGGAATCAGTCAACGCGAGATCAACCGGAAGACCGGGATCAACCGAAAAACCATCCGGAGATATGCTCAGCTGCATCATCGGGCAATTTTCAAAGAAACTGAGCATTCAAACTACCCCACTTTAGAAGAGGTGGCCACCGGCTCTTCGGTTCTCCCTGTTCAAAATCCCCCACCCCGGCCACCGGCTTTGGAAAACCATCCGAAGAATGGTTCGGCCTGCCAACCTCATGGAAAATGGATTGAAGAACAACTGAGGCTGGGGCGAAACGCCATGGCCATCTACCAGGACCTGGTGGAACTGTTCGCATTCACGCATCAGTACAACAGCGTAAAGCGGTTCGTTCGAAGGCTCAAAAAAAAGGACCCCCGTCAGTTTGACCGACTTGAATTTCTTCCCGGAGAAGAGGCCCAGGTTGACTATGGAACAGGAGCGCCGACGCTTCATGACAGCGGTAAACATCGCCGGCCTCGCTTGTTTGTCATGGTGTTGAAATATTCCGGGCGGGCCTTCCGGAAAGTGGTGTGGAAATCGAGCAAGGAAACATGGTGTCGGCTGCATGAGGAAGCATTCCGGTATTTTGGCGGATGCCCGGGATATGTAGCCCTGGATAACCTTAAGGAAGGCGTGATCAAGCCGGATATTTATGATCCCGAGCTCAATACGTTGTATGCCTCGATGCTGTCTCATTACGACGTTGCGGCAGACCCGGCAAGGGTGAAGGATCCGAACCGAAAAGGGACGGTGGAAAACGGGGTCAAGTACACACAGAATACGGCCCTGAAAGGCCGGAAATTCGATCATATCGAAGCGCAGAATGATTGGCTCATGCATTGGGAAAAACGCTGGGCGGCACCTCGCATTCATGGCCGAGCCAAAAGACAGGTTGAAGAAATGTTCCAGGAGGAAAAACCCTGCCTTCTGCCATTACCCCTTTCGCCGTTTGTGTATTTTCGACAGGAAAGTCGAACGGTTTACGATGACGGTACCATACAGTTGGACAATTGTTACTACGCCGCCAATCCGGCTCCTCTTTACAGTCAGGTGGTGGTAAGGGTCTATGACAAAGAGATCGAAATCCTGGACCCGCAACGGATGGAAGTGATTCGCCGCCATCCAAAGGGTCGTATGCCGGGGTCCCTTTTGATGGAACCGCGGGACCGAATTTTTAATCCCTCCCGGCAAACGGACAGCCTGCTGGCCCGGGCCGAAGCCATTGGACCCCATACATTCTCATTGTGTGAAACGTGGTTTACCGAAGAAGGCCGAAGCGGCCAGCGCCGGATGTATGGCCTGATCAATCTGGTCCGGCACTACCCGGCGCGTTACGTGGAAAAAGCCGCCGAACTGGCAAAGACAAACGGATTGAAAAGCTCCAGGGCATTGCGGCGTATGGTGGCGCTCATGGCAGACGATGAAAGAAAGACAGAACAACTCACCCAGGACCATCCCCTGATTCGGCCGGGAGAAGACTATGCGGTTTTCTGGAATCAACATGCTGCTGGAGGATCATCTCGACCGATTGTTACCGAATCCCGCGCACAACTGTCTCAGGTGTGGAAACAGGCCAGCTGGCTGGAGGTGATAAGGGTTTTTGACCTGGAAGTGGATCATAAAAAGAGCCGCCGGGACGATGAAATATGGATCAAATCACCCTTTACCCATGAAGAGAAGGCCTCGATGCATGTCAGTTTGTCGGAGAACATTTTCAAGGACTTCAGTAGCGGCAAAGGGGGTGGCATCATGCAGTTCTGCCGGGAGATGTTAAGCCAAAAAGGCCGGGAAATGACCATGTCCGAGGTGGCCCGGTGGATGGTTAAAGAAGGGATTGCGACGGCAAATCATTCGGAAAGTTGGGTCAAACAGAAAGAGCAAGCGGCAGGTACAAATCCAGCCATTAAAATCGATTTGCGGCGTTATTTGCGAACCGATCATCCGGAGTTATGCCGGAGGGGCATATCAGCCGCCACCTGTCGATACCTGGGGTGTGGGTTTCTCCCCCGGCGGTCATGGGCAAAGACAGGCTCACCGCTTAACTCGCGGCTGGTGTTTCAGGTCCGTGGTGTAAGAGAAAACGGCCAAGGCATTCAACCGGTGATTCTCACCCATACCGGACGAGCACTGAGTATGGAACAAGAAGATCGCAATGGAAAATACTGGAGTTATCCCTTTAAGAAAGCCTGGGAGATCTACAACCAGGATAACATCCTGCTGGATGAAGAAGCATTGGGTCAAACAAATATGTTCGGCTTGATCCTGACAGAAGGTTTTTTTGATGTGGCAAAGCTTGTGGAGGCCGGTTGCCGCAATGCCGTGGCGCTAATGGGAAGTACCATCTCCGTGGAGCAGATCGAGCGGTTGGTGTGGATCCGTTCCCGGGTTCGGTTTCCTCGCACCCTGTTGTTTCTGGACCGTGATCCGGCGGGGAAAACCGGGGCTTTGCAGGTACAAGAAAGGCTCTCCCACCACGGTTTTTCCGTCACTGTATTTGACTGGGAACAGTTGGTGCCTTTCAATGGCCAGGAACCCCAACCCATTCCGGAATCCATCCAGGACCCGGCGGATATGCCAGTGGAACAGCTTCAAACACTACGCAGGCACGGGATACTTTGATAATAAGATGAAAAAGAAAAAAGGAGGAAACATGAACATGTCATTGGCTGAAATGGAACAGCATCTCAACACCCTCCGACTCCATGGTATGATCGCTACCCTGGAAACCCGCATCATCCAGGCCAATCAGGGCGCTTCTTTTGCTGAGGTCTTCGCCTGCCTGATTCAGGACGAACTGGATTACCGAAAAAGCCGCCTTACACAAACGCGCCTCAAGGCATCCGGCCTCACGGAACAACCCACCCTGACGGAGTTCGATTGGGGCTTCAATCCGAAATTGCCCAAGATGGACATCTATGAACTGGTGAGCGGAAAATTTATCCGGGACGGACATGATGCGCTCTTAATCGGGTCACCAGGGACAGGGAAAAGCATGATCGCCAAAACAGTTGCCAACGCCGCCATCATTGCAGGATACAAGGTGGTGTACCGGGAAGCCCACACCTTTTTCGAGGATCTCTTTGAAGCCACTCAACTTAAGCGGAGGAAAAAGATCAGCAAACTTTTTTCCGAAACCGATCTGCTGATCATCGATGATTTGTTTTTGCGCAAGAAAATGCCGGAACAAGCCGCTGACGATTTGCTGGAAATCATCCTGAATCGGTATTCCGCAAGAAAAAGTACGCTCCTTACGTCAAATCGACTCGTTGAAGACTGGGGCAAGCTTCTCAGGGACAATACAGCATCTTCGGCCATACTCGATCGCCTGCTTCATCGCGGGCATCTCCTTAAGTTCGAGGGAAAAAGCTACCGCCTCAAAGAGGCCGCATTGAGGCTGTCGCAAAGCAAACAAAAAAAGCAGAATGAAAAAGGAAAGAATATGGACCTTTCTAAAGAAGATTAGTAAACTCAAACCGTCCTGTCGCCGGGGTATTTTGACCCGGCCACAAGTGGGGTATTTTCAAGTGGCCATCCAGGGAACAAAATACCCAACACCTGGCTGAACAAAGATGCGCGGAAAAAGCACCAGCACACCTGTCAGCCGGGGCATCAGATTTCACATATTCAACGTATTTGGAGGATTGAATCCGATGCAATACCTCAATTACTCACAGTTTTGATGTCTGAAAAGCAGACACAATATGTGGCGTACGGCTTTCTAAAGCCCGGGCGGATATCTAGATCCTTCAGAGTTAAACATGTCAATGGGATATTCGATTATGGAAATATGGGTCCAGACGAGAAACGTCGATTCTCGTATGTCTGATGCCCTCCTGTAGCGATTTCCGAAGAAAGTTCCAGTATCGTGGAGCCATTTGATCCCTTGCTCAATTAAGAAAATGCTTGCACAGCCGAGTGGGGAGCGCTAATAATCGTATTTCGCCAGAGAGATAAATGCTATGTCAAAATTAAAAATCACCGGTTTGGTTGCGTGGATCTTGAGTGCATTGATACTGGGATTTCAAACCATGTCGTCATTTATGAACTCAGAAGGTGTGCCAGGTATGGTAGGGAGGAAGAATCTGACACTCGTTGATGTTGCTGGGAAAAACTATCTTAATTGGATCAATAATATTCCGTGGGTAAGTATTCAAAAGGCCGTTAACTATGTTGTTAATGCGCCACTATTTTTATCGTTGTTTTGTTTTGGAATTTTATGCTTTTTAATTAATGCTTTTAAAGCAAAAGCATAAAAGGCTTTATGTTTGTATCATTAGATTCACCTTTATTATCTTTAGGATCCATACGTGTTTCTCAAACGCATGCCGTTCCAAATATGATTTTCTCAACTGCTTATATGATTGATGTGTTTAGCTAAGGTGAAATATTGATTTGGTTTTGCTGCGTTCGGCTGGCGGAGGCGGGTCCGAAGAGTTTCGCGGCTTGGTTTGATTTCTGGGACTATTCTCAATCTATCACAGGTTGGCGATGAAAAAGCTGACCACAACATCTGGGTGCGCCACGAGGGCGAAAATTACCAGCGGGTGAAAGTCCCGTCCGGGAAATTGTTGGTTCATCCCGGTAGAGACCCAGGCAGTGAGGTAGGGAGACCTCCTTGCTGAAGCCTCGTGGACAAATGTAAGCTTTTAGGTTGCAGCAACCTGAAAGGCCGTAACGCGAGTGAGCCTTGAGCAGGCCTCGAAAGTACAGTTGTGAAAGCCGACCTGCCCAATATTCGGGGAAGGCCGCAGCGGGATAGGGAACGCGTAACGCTCCGGCCGCGGCCGGCCTTACCGACGCCAACATCATCCATTAGTTTCCAAACCGTTATTCAATCACCAATTATAAATCCTCAAAAACTCCCTCAGTATATGGAGGTTCCACCAAATATTGAGGGCAAATCAGCCATTCCATACGCTGCCGCTACACGCTCCTGTTGACTTAACGAACTGTTACTAATCCATTAATCCAAAATATTGCCGATTCGCGGTTGTTGGCATGATAGTTGCGAGTCACAGCTCCATGACCTATGAGTTAACCCTTGAGATGGATATGACAAAAGACCAGCACCATGAATACCCTGCAATAGAGCAGGTTCCTGAAACATTTGTGGTTCCGGTTGACTAAGTTTAAGGTTTATGATTGTTGAGTTCTATAGTGTTAGCCTTATTGCTATAAAGAGGAAAGAGAAAGAAAAGAGAAAGATCAGGATTCTGGGTGTAAACCTTTAGACGACAAGGAGAAGAAAATGAAAAAATCGATTTTATCGTTAGTAGCCGTTCTGTTTCTTTTTTCACTTGCAGGCACAACTTTTGCCGGCATACCCGGCGCAACCGACAAGGTGAGGGCAGCAAGCCTTATCGTCCCATTCTTTGAGGTAGGTATTAATAAGCAACAGGATACCCTATTGGCAGTATTTAACACAAGTACCAGCACCGCTACGCTTCATTATCATGTGTGGGATATAGATGGCAATGCCACAGATATTTTTGATAATCCTGCGTTGACTGCTTTACAAAGTTGGTCGATTTCAATGAAAACCCTTATTGCTACTGCCTCTACTGCCACAAAGAATCAACTTACAGACGGTACGACTGGTTTTTATCGCGGCTTTGTGACCATTGATTTGGTAACAGGCTCCACGACATTGGCTCCGACCGAACCTTACTTTCCCTTTGCGGACTTTAATGTTCTTGAAGGAGTTATCTACTATGTCCGGCTGGCTGATGGTAAAGCCAGCGGACTTGATATGATTCCCTTGGAGTATTTCTCGTCGACCACAGATTCTGTTTTCGTGAATTTCTATCGAAACAGCGATGGTAGGGAAGCGATTGACAATAACGCAAGGAAATGCGCAGAAACAAAAACAGTTAGTGGTGGATTATGCATAAACGATCCGCAGACCGATCGTATGGATTTCAGGGTGTTTAAAGCTTCCGATATAAGTGGCGCGACCCGGCTAATAATCTTCGCGTGGTGGCCGGACAATCCCGGAGGCCTATCCACATATTGCGATGTGCCCGGGAACAGTTGTAGCTCTAACTACCCTTACAAAAGATATGATGAAGCTGGTGTAGAGTTAGAGAATACTACCACCAGGTTCGATCATGTAGTAAATGTGAAAGATATATCCGGTACTGAGAATGGTTGGGTTTCAATAAGTGATATAGCATCTCCGAGGACTTTCCAGCTATATGCTTTTGGTTTTAACTCGGCCTCGTCCATGAGTGCGTCCACCAACTTTGAGGTTACCTTTCCCGCCACCATCGTTCCCTAAGAACAGGGAGGTGGATCGAATGGTATGCCTACTTCCATAAGAAAACCCGGTCGGTCCTCCCGGCCGGGTTCTTATTTTCTTAAATCGGCAAATATCCTGCCTGTCACCACTCTTTTTCCTTGGATCGCTTATACTCGTGCCAGCCCTTTTCCCAACCCTTATAACGCTTTATAAAGATTCAACTAATAAGTCCCTCCATAGGAACCCAAAGCTTTGCAATATTGTGCTATAGCAATACTATAAGCGGCCAACGCACCGTAATAAAGGGGTAAATATCCACGTTACACACAATAAGCACCATTCCTGATGTCGTCCGCATGGGTCACCCGAAATGATGTCCACGATATAGCGAAGTACCTAATGATCATTTACCTATATCATAGTTGCGTTAAGTAATTTTCTGACCACAGAACAATACCTCTGGCAGCCTTCCGTTCTTTTCCAATATTGGGGCAGTCATAGTAGAGTCGAGGACGGGCGCGGTAGCATATAGCCCCGTTTCCCATCCCCGCTCATCAAACCGTGCATGCGGATCTGCCGCACACGGCTTTCCGACTGGATTCACCTCAGAGCACACGAAAGACGACAGAGTTCATCGGTC
>JAJDOH010000265.1 GCA_022340265.1 Deltaproteobacteria bacterium
AGAGACGGCGAGAGGTAGATCTGCCCATCGGTGATAGAGATCAGATTGGTCGGAATGTAGGCGGAAATGTTTTGCGCTTCGGTTTCGATGATGGGCAGCGCGGTGAGGGAGCCGCTGCCGAGTTCCTTGCGCAAGTGCGTCGCACGTTCGAGTAGCCGCGAGTGGATATAAAAGATGTCGCCGGGAAACGCTTCGCGACCGGGCGGACGGCGCAGCAGGAGAGAGAGTTCGCGGTAGGCGCGCGCGTGATGGGTAAGGTCGTCGTAAACGATCAGCACATCTCGGCCCGCTTCCATGAAAGACTCCGCGATGCTGGTCGCGGCGTAGGGGGCGATGTAGGCGAGGCCCGGCGGGTCGCTGCCTTCGGTGACAACCACGACGGTGTAATCCATCGCGTTCTTTTGCTGGAAGGTGGCCACGGCCTTCGCGATGGCGGACCCCCTTTGGCCGATGGCACAATAGACGCACAGGACATCCTTGCCACGCTGATTAAGGATGGTGTCGACCGCAATGGCGGTCTTGCCCGTCTGCCGGTCGCCGAGGATCAGCTCACGCTGGCCGCGTCCGATGGGAATGAGTGCATCGATGACTTTAATGCCGGTCTGGAGCGGCACGGTGACGGGCGCGCGGTCCATGATGGGCGCGGCGGGTCGTTCGATGGGCAGGCGCGTGCTTGCGGCTACCGGTCCGTTGCCATCAAGGGCCCGGCCGAGGGGGTCGATGACGCGACCCAGCAATCCGTCGCCCACGGCCACATCCATAACCCGGCCCGTGCGCCGGACTTCATCCCCCATGTTAAGATGCCAGTATTCGCCAAGCAGGACGACCCCGATTTCGTCCGCATCCACGTTGAATGCGATGCCGAACACATCGCCGGGAAACATCACCAATTCATCAAACCCGACCCCGGGAAGGCCCGCGACACGGGCGATGCCCGTGGAGATGCCGGCGATCGTGCCCACCTCATGGGTCGTCAGTTGCGGCGTGAAGGTTTCCCGTCCCCGGCTTAGGCCGGCGAACGCGCGGTCGAAGCCACGCTTTAAAGAATCGGGCGGCGCGCTCATTTGGCCTCCTCGGTAGCCGCGGGCTCAGTCCCGGACTTCGGCCCGGACTTCGACCTGGACCCGGCTTGCGTTTCAGGTTCAGCCTCAGGGCCCGCTTGGGCTTTGGACGGTTCTTTCAGCAGTTCGCCGACGCTCTTTTCCAGCGACGCCAGATAATCCGCGATGCTCCACGCGACCTTTCGTCCGTTTGCGGTGAGTTCGATGCCGCTGATCACGTCCGGCGCGGTCTCGAAACGGAATTGGATTTCAGCCGAAAAGGTTTCGCTAAGCGCATGTTGTATCGCGGCCCGTTGTTCCGACGGCAGCTCGAAGGCGCTGCGCACGAGCACCGGGTCGGTCGATGTTTTCAGGGCCTTGGCAAGGCCTTCCTTCGCATCACCATCCAGCTCTCGCAAGCGCCGCATGAGCACTTCGCTCATACGTTCTTCCAGGCTTGTCCCGGCGAGGTCCGCCAGCGTCTTTCCCGCGATGGCAAAAACTTCCTCCCGGGTTCGGCGGGTGATTTCGTCGTTCAGGCTTTGTTGTTCGCGTTTCAACGCGTCCTGTCGTTTGGCGCGCAGGGCGTCGGCCGCCTTCCGCGCCTCATCGAGAAGACGCCCGCGTTCGGCCTTTGCCTCGCCCTTCGCCTGGTTCAGAAACGCTTCGCGCTCCCGGTCGAATTCCCCGTTCTTTTTCTGGAACTGTTCGCGCTCCTTTTCGGCGTCGCCCTTCTTCTTGTCGGCCTCCGCGAGTTCCCTGGCGATACGATGCTCTCGCTCGTCGATGGCATGAAGGATGGGCTTGTAGAGAAAGCGCTTCATCAACCACACCAGGATGAGAAAATTGAGCGCCTGTGCTCCGATGGTGAACCAATCCATTAACATAGGTTTACTTTCCCGTGGTTTGGGCGATGACGTGGGTCCAGAACGGGTTGGCGAAGATCAGAATCATCGATACCACGAAGCAGTAAATGGCCGTGGATTCGATCATCGCCAGGCCCACGAACAAGGTCCGGGTGATGGTAGCGGAGGCATCAGGCTGCTGAGCCAGCGAAGTCAGTGCCGTCGAAACCGCCTTCCCTTCGCCAAGCGCAGGCCCCATGGTGCCGAAACCGGTGGTGATACCGGCGGTGACAATGGATGCCGCCGCGATAATCGTCATGCTATCCATAGTATTATCTCCTTATGGTTGTTGGTGTTTATACTTCAATTTTTTTTGCCTCGGGCTCAGGTTTGTGTTTACGGACGCGCGTGGCGGCCGCGATGTAAACCGTGGCCAGGATAAAGAATATGTAGGCTTGCACCATTCCGGTGAGGAGCCCTAGCGCCTTCATCACGATCGGAAAGATGAAAGGCGTGATGGTCAGCAGAATACCGATGATCATCGTCCCACTCATCATGTTGCCGAACAGGCGGACGGCCAGGGCCAGCGTGCGCGAAAGCTCACTGATGATGTTAAACGGCAGCATAATGAACGTCGGCTTCACATAGGACTTGAGGTAGTCGCCCAAGCCCCGTTCCACAATGCCGAACAGCGGCACGGCCACAAAGACGCACAGCGCAAGCGCCGTAGTGGTCGAGAGCGACCCCGTCGGCGGCTCGTAGCCGGGAATGATGGTGCAGAGGGCGGCCAGGGCTACGAACAGAAAGAGCGTGCCCAGAAACGGGAGATATTTCTTGGGGTGGCGGAGGCCCACTTCTTCGATTTGTTTCTCGATCAGGGTGACGACGATTTCCAGAAGGTTCTGCCAGCGGGAACGCTTGAGATCGGTAGAAAGTTTGCGGGTGATGAGTTTTGAACCGACGGCCAGTACGATCATCAGCCCCCACGTGAACACAATGGTGGCGTTGAGCTTTAAAAACCCGTGTTGCCAGAAGATGATCGCGTCAGGACTCAGGTGCATGGCCAATCTCCTTCACTGGTGAGTTGGGGCGTTCGACCGGCGGGCCGGCAAGCCGCTTCACCATGATACGTGCTGTGACAAATCCGAAGAGACACACCAGCATTCGATCCCAATGACCGCCGGAAACAAAATAAAATCCAGCCAGCGCAATGCTCATCCGCAGCAGCAGGCTCCCGAAGAACCAAAGCGCCGGATTTTTGGCCGAAACGCCCTTTTGAACCGTCCACCAAAGACCACCGAAGAACATCGCACCGAGTAACAGCCCCGCCGCCAATGGCAGGGACAGCGTCACCAATTCATCCATCTTCATCCTCCTGTTCGTCCCGCATGGCCTTGTCTTCCTTGGTCACCCAATGCCACGCATTCAAACACCCGATCGCGAGGCCTGCAACCAGCAGGGCCAGGGTCCAGGAGCGGCCTCCCGGATAACGATGGTCCAGCCAGATACCGAGGAACGCGCCAAGCAGCGTGGGAATCGCCACCGACCAGCCGATCAGTCCCATCATGCCCAGGCCGAACCAGACGGTTCGCGTGACATGGCGTTGCGATCGGAGTTTGCGTGCCGCTTTGGCGCCGACCTCCCGACTGAGCGCCGACTTCGGCTTCAAAGGTTCATTTTTGGATTCGTCAGTCATGATGAAATTCCGCAAGGCGGCGGATGAAACCGGTTTCCATTTTCGCCAGCACCGAGCGGACATTCTGCTCCCGTTCATCCAAATTCAGAAATTCCTGGTCCACCGCCTCACGCAGTCGGCCCAGCTCCTTTCCTGATATGGCATTGCGCACGGAAACGACTACGTCCAAGCCGGTCTTGATCAGCACCCCTTCATCCACAGCCACGTAAACCTCACCTTCGGTTTCGTTTTCGTAAATCAAAATCCCGGGCGCCAGTGCCGCGACGCAGTCGAGTCGGTGCGGCAAGAGTCCGAACGAGCCCTTTCGGGTCTCGGCAACGATGCGCGAAACGCCGCTTTTCAGAGCGAAGATTCGAAACGGCAGGAGAACCCTAAGATTCATGAGCGTCGGCTGCTGCATGTTCGATCTCCGGTTGTGGTTTCGGCGCCGGTTTCGGGTCACCCTGGGTCTCGGTTTTAGAATCAGCTTCAGCTTTCGCTTCAGGCTTGCCGCGTTTCGCTTTTCCCTTGGCTTCGTCAATCACCCCGATCATGTAGAGCGCGCTCTCCGGGTAGTCTTTAAATTCATCACGCAGGATGCGCTCACAGCCGTCCAGCGCGTCTTCAAGGCTGACGAGCTCGCCTTTGAGGCCCGTGAACTGCTCGGTCGTGAAAAAAGGCTGGGTGAGAAACCGTTCCAACCGGCGGGCGCGGGCGACCACATTACGGTCCTCCGGCGAAAGCTGCTCCAGGCCGAGCATGGCAATAATGTCCTTGAGCTGCGCGTATTGCGCGAGCGTCCGCCGGATTTCCTGGGCCAAGCTGTAATGCCGCTCGCCGACGATGCCCGGCGTGGCCATCTTGGAACTGGATTGCAACGGGTCGATAGCCGGATACAGGCCTTCGCCGGCCCGCTTGCGCGAGAGCACGATAGAGGCGGAAAGATGCGAGAACGTATGCACCGCCGCCGGATCGGTGAAATCATCCGCCGGCACATACACCGCCTGAATGGACGTAATGGCGCCCGTGTCGGTGTTGGCGATGCGCTCCTCCAGCCGAGACAGCTCGGTGCCCATGGTGGGCTGATAGCCGAGGCGTGACGGCATTTGCCCCATCAGCCCCGACACTTCCGAGCCGGCCTGGATAAAACGGAAAATGTTGTCAATGAGCAGCAGCACATCGCGCCGTTCGTCATCCCGGAAATATTCGGCCATCGTGAGCGCGGCGTGGCCCACGCGGAAACGGCTGCCGGGGGGCTCGTTCATTTGACCGAAGACCATCACCATGTTCGGCAGTACACCCGCTGCCTTCATCTCGCGGTAAAGCTCCTCGCCTTCGCGACAGCGTTCGCCGATGCCGCAAAACAGGCTGACCCCTTCGTAGTGGCCGATCATATTGTGGATCATTTCGGTGAGCAGGACGGTTTTGCCGACACCCGCGCCGCCGAACAGGCCCGCCTTGCCGCCGCGCTCGAGCGGCACGAGCACATCAATCACCTTGATGCCCGTCTCGAAGACCTCGGACTTGGTGGAACGCCGTGCCAACGAGGGCGGGGCGCGATGGACAGTGCGCCACTCCACGTTCGAAACGACCCCTTCGCGGTCGAGCGTATTGCCGAACACGTCGAACATGCGCCCGAGAATTCCCTTGCCCACCGGCGCCTTCAACGGTCCGCCCGTGTCCTCAACCGTCATGCCGCGGGCCAGGCCCTGGGTGGGGGTCAGCGCGATTCCGCGCACGCGATGTGCGTCGAGTTGAGCTAAAATCTCGATGGCGATCTCCCCATCCATCGCGTGCAGCAACGAGTAGATGGGCGGCAAATGTGCATCGAACCGGATATCTACGACACTGCCGCGCACCGATACCACCGCGCCGAGGTTCGAACGACTCGTTTTGTTCTCCATCTCTCCTCTTGCTGATCCACAGAAAACAGCATACTGCCAAGCCCATACATTCAGAATCCCAGCCTTATTTGAACTTCGAGGCCGCATCGTGATAGGCGGTCTTGACGTCATCCCAGGCTTTTTCCGCACCTGCTTTGACGGCTTCCCATGCCTCATCGCTGGCGGTTTTTAACTCCGTCAACTTCGCCTTGGCTTCACCCTGTTTGTGCTCCAATGCCTCGATGATTTTGTAGTAATCCATCTTCGCATCGGACTTGGCATTCTCATCCTTGGCCTTGAGCAGAGCGATCCGCGCATTCCATTCCTTCAACTGTGCATCCAGCTTTTCTTCGTACGCTTTTCTTTTGTCTTTCATAACGACCTCCATGATTGAAACCTTTCCTTCTTTGTATGGTGACCAGGATCATGCAAATTGTATGTGCAAAGGGCCTGCCAACAATTGGAGAAAAGGCAAAATGCTGCAATAATCCATTAATAACGATTCGTTATATGAATAGGAGAGGAGCGTGGAGGAGTTTGAAATGATTGCTTAGCCCTCAATATTTGGTGGAACCTCCATATATTGAGGCGGAACTTTGGGGAGCGACGGATCCCGATCTGACTTCTTTCTACCAGAAATGCGTTCACATCCGATAGTCGACTCTCATTTTGCGCGGGTCGTTATTGGTTATGCGGTGCGTGTTCAGCGCAACTGCGTCGCGCTTGTATGAAGGTCAGTCCATGAAATCATTCAGAGGATCTTCTATCACTTCCTTAACGATAAGTCTTTTTGCGGTTTGCCTGTCGTAGATATGTACTTTGTGTGTTATGTATCTAGCCAGCAGATATTCAAATGGGAGCCAAGTTACGTGACCGATAGGGATGATATATCTTTCTGAGCCCGACATCTCTTTATACAGCAGCCTCCGGCTCTTTAGCGGCAAAGTATTATCAAACAGAGCATCTATGAAGGTAGTTTTTGATTGATTCAATAGATGGGCATAGGATAGGGGGTCTATTCGGAAAAGCGGGTGGATCTCTTCACTGTTCAATATTTCATGGAAAGACATTTTTTTGACAGAGGGAAGTTGCACCCTGTAGATTTCGTACAACCTCTTCTTATCATGGAGATGGTATTCGCTTCTAAAACCGGCGGCAATAATCCTTCTGACAAAACGCGTAGTTTTGGCTTCATGTAGTATGCTGGGAAGATGACCTCCGATTGTCATAAGAATTGTTTCATAGACCCTCGTATCCAGGACGGAAATTATCGCAGAAAGCATGCCGCCAAGACAATATCCTAAAATACAGTTATTCTTTTTCCAAAGTTCTCTCTGGCCAAGAAAGTCTATGGTTGAAAGTGTATCAACGACTGCATGTTCCCAGAATTTGTACATACGAGGAATATGAGGATGCAAATAACTCATACCACTAACAGAGCCATTTTCTACTCTGGTATAAATTCCAGGAAGGATTAGAACAGAAGTATTTATGCTGGCGCATGCAAGCTGTTTACCCATCCAAAGCAAAAATTTAATGTTTGAACTTCCCAAACCATGCAATATGATTGATGAAGCCCGTATCTCAGACTTCGGCTGAAAATTATAAAGTTCAACCGTCTCGGTACCCGGGTCAGGTTTATCATACAATGTTCGAAAACGTACATAGCTGCATCTGTAATGTCTACCTTTGAAAATGTACCCGGAATTGGATGTAATGCGTTTTTTTCTATAGGAAAAGTCGATTTTCATTCTTAATATCCATACCAATGTCTGCCGTTAAAGTTTGCATGATTACACAGATTTAGTCCCAAGGCGTTTCCCCTGGAACTTATCCTGCACGAGGACGGCCAGTTCGCCGGAAGTCAGTTCATGGTTCATAATCAGTCTTGGGATCAAACATCACCTGTATATTGCTCATCTTTCTCTCCTCAAATGTCGTGCCGACGGTATCGGGGTCAGCGGTTTTATTTTGGGCTCAACGATTCCGTCGGGTTATTCGCATCGGTACGGTCCGGGGGCGGTTTTTGCTCGTTAGACTCGTCAGCGTCTCCCGATTCGAGGCTTAGTAACTGCGCATCGATATCCGAGAGCAACTTCTCCTGGACAACCTGACTGAGGTGTCCGCGGTGAAAGGCATCGATCACCACGCCTTTTTCCACCAGCAGCAAATGCCGCCGTGCCCATTGTAATTCCTCTGCGTGAAGTTGCTGTTTCTCGAGATGCAACTCATCCAGCGCTGCACTATCGCGCTCGACCTTTTGCTCATATTCTTGGCGGAGACTGGCGAGCACCTCCGGATTGGCGAAATGCACGTGCGACATTCGGTCGAGCTCCTCCAGGGCGGCATGGGCAGATTGCAACTTGCCACGCGTCAACTCGTACGCGGCGCGTTCCTGGCGGCCGCGCACAATGCCCAGCCACCGCAGCAGAGGCGACATCGTCAACCCGTGCACAAGGATCGAAAGAATGACGACCCCGAAGGTCATCGAAACCAGCAATTCCCGATGCGGAAAATCCTTTGGGAGACTGAGTGCCAGCACCATGGGCAACCCGCCGCGTAACCCGCCCCAGGTCAAGATCACGCTCCACGCCCACGGAATTCGCTCCCGCGTCCTTCGCAGCAGCGAAGATGCGCCGAAAATGATCAGCGCCCTGCCTCCTGTGACCACGAGATACGCGACCAGGATGGCCTGCCAGGAGGCCAACAATGCCTGGAAGTGCACCTCGAGGCCAATCAGAAGGAAGACGATGGAGTTGAGAGCGAAGGCGATGTATTCCCAAAACGTCTCCACTGCGATCCGGGTCGATGGCGACATGCCGACACGGGCGCCATAGTTTCCGCAAAGCATACCCGCCGATACCGTGGCAATCACTCCCGAGTAATGAAAGTGCTCGGCAGCAAGGAACGCACCGTACGCGGCAATGGTCGTCAGCGTGATCTCGATCATCGGATCATCCACCTGC
>JAJDOH010000276.1 GCA_022340265.1 Deltaproteobacteria bacterium
GACTGAAAACTTTTTTCTAAAGAATCGCAGCGATCATTTCTCTGCGCAATTCACATTTTCTCTTCTTTCTCCATCAGAAAAATCCATCACATCTTGCATTGTTCTGCTACTTCCGGAATGAAGAACGGAGGAAAATCCATAATACTTCCCATTTGTTTGTCGCTCCTAGAAAAACTCCTGGCCTTCAAACCGTTCCGTCATGTCCCGCTGGGCCAGCAGGTCGTTTAGCAGCTCGCTCACAAGGCCCGGTTTCTCAACCCGCCTGAGGGTGTCGAAACGGAGGCTCATCTTTTGGGCCAACGCGCGAATACCGTTTTCGTTAAACCGCAGGAAGCGATTTTCGTCCCCGAAATATTCGTCATCGAAAAAGCGGGCGCCCCTTTGGATCCAGTTCGAAATGGAGACTCTTTCGAGGCGGTCCTCACGGGCCGACAGCCAGGCATCAGCATCCTTGAAGCTTCTGAAACGGGTTTCTACAACCGGTTCCGACAGAAACGCCATATTATCCTCAGACCTATAAAACAAAAGCAAATGGGATGAAACGGTGTGGTAGAATAGCCTGAAAATACATCATTTGTCAAATTTTGAAACCATGAGTAAACGATGGTAAAAACGATATAAAAGATATCTATGGTTTTTAAATTTTAGATGTAAAATCGTATGTTTATATTTTTTAGGCGGGCGGAATACTTTTTAGGTCAGTGCGCTTTTTTTATCCTGTGGCTTAATGGGCAAATATACGGCAGCGTAAAACATGCGCCATAAGTACAGGTGTGCCGCCATTTTTTCCTTGGGACAATCGGTCATTTAACGTGAAAAGGGGTCACACCTATTTCACACTTTCTTAGCCATTTCCCACAACGGCGCCGTCCGACTTCCGGAATTCACAATGGCTCCGCTTTTCCTGAGCTTACTTGACAAGTTTCCAAATCCTGAGTCGGTTCCGTATCGGAACGGGCGCCCAGTTCAATTTTCACCACCTGTTCAAGATAGGACGTCCGGTCGGCAAAGGCGGTTGGATAGGCCAAAAGAAGGGTCTGTCCATCAGGATCATCGGGATCCGGATGGAGTCGCCATGACAGTTCTGAGGGCATCTCGTGAGATATGGTCTTTTCGAGTAACGGCAACGGCCTTTCGTTTACGCATTGCTGACTGGCTTCTTTCAAAGCTTTCAGCCGTTTGCCCATCTGTTTTTTACTGGGAGCACGATCGGGGGCCATTTCCCCATCAAAGCCGAGAGCCCCGCGATTGATGACGATGTCAATATCTTCCGAAAATCGTTCTATCAGTGCCCATCCTTTTGAAAGGGAGGTTCCACCCTTGAACGTGAGTCTGGAACCCCATTCCGGCAATGTGAACAACTTTTTCAACGTCCAACAGACCCAGAAGTCTTTTTCAATGGTTGCCGGCGGCAGGCCAAGTTTGTCCTGGGCCTGCTCACAGACGGTTCGCCTACGCGCCTCGGAGAAAGACAAAAATTTGGTCATGCTGTTTCGTTTCCTTTTTCCTTGCCCAGCTGCCGCATGATTTCAGCGATCCAGGCGGGTGCAAAACGGACATCTTTCAGCAACTGCTCTCTGTCATCATCATTCAGCCGTCGATCGAGCCGTGCAATAATCTCGTCATCCACATGGGGTCGCCCCAAATGTCTCAGGGCTTGAATAAGCAATCCGCTTATTTTGCCTGCCGTTGCCATGTTTCGCGGCGTGGTCTGCTTCAGGATGATCTGTTTTTTTCCAATTTCCACCGTACGGGATCGACCATCGGTGAGATAAACAATCTTCATGGGCATCTGTGTGGAAAGCCCGAGTAAGTTTGCCGCATAGGCCCCCGAAGGCTGAAGTCGAACCGCATCGCGCCCTGCAAGAGCCCTCGCCAAGGCATCAGGAGCGGGGGCCAGAGTTCCAAGTTCCGGATCCATGGCGGGATAATCGTACAGACCCCGGGCCAGTTGACGAATGAGCCCCGACTGTCGATATCGCTTCAATGCGGAAGCCACCGCTTCGCGGCTCCCCAAATCGGAGAAATGAACTGGCGTAAAGACCCAACCCTTTCCATGACCATAAATACGATTTCTGATTTTGTTATCAATACTTTGCGTGTGTTTTCCCATAGAATTTTTGACCCGATTTTGTATATGTATTCGTGTCAAAAAAATACGCTATTTTCGGCGCGATGTCGACTTTTAAAATACCTTACATGCCAGAATTTTAAAAATTTCTATTTTCGATGCGCCGGTTACCGTGGCTGTCTGAACGCGAATCGGCTACGGAATGTTCAATGTAAAAAAGAGTGAAAAGGGGTCACAAGACAAGAACATGCGCTTCAAAAAGCAGCCAGGAATGAAGACATATCCGCTGTGATTATCCTTTTGATGTAAGCCCGGAGTAGTTTGTATGCGGATTTTTTTTATTGCGTGACATGGATTCATCCAGTGCTGGTATTTTCCATAGGGGATTTGCTCAATCAAAGACCCCCGGCCGAATTCAGAATCTGTTTTTTCCTGCCCGTTTTTTTGCCAAATCCATAAATGATGGTTTGGTGTCCGGACCTTTCCCCTCAACTACCAGTTCAAATCCCGGCATGAAGCTGTATTTTCTGGAATGCCTGGCTCTAACGTCTTTAACTACTTCAAGCCAGGCCGTTTTGAGACCGGCCTTTTCATAGCAATGCTTCGCGTGTTTAAAATTGGACAGGGCAGCACTGTAATACCGGCTCTTTTTGGCATTGACGATCCGCATTCCCATGGCCTGATAAAGCTTCCCTGCCACGTCCGGGTGGGCTTCCGCAAGAATTTCCGCCGCCGGCTCGCTTTTAAAATGGCTGAAAGATTCTAAGCGTTTGATGGAGGTTTTTCGTAAACGATCGGCGAGAACATTTTTTTCGTTCACTTTGACCAGCAAAGGGACAGCCGTTTCCAGTTCCGCGCTGCTGATGACCTCAAGGATGCGGTTATGGTATTCGGCATGCTGTTCTTTTGGAATACGGCTTATCAGTTCATTGTACGTGAATTCATTCGGGTGTTTGGAAAAATCCCGCCACGCATCGGAAAGTGCTTCTTCGGGTCTGCCAAGTCTGGTGAGAATGTCGCGTTTCATGGTGTCCAGTTTATAGCTTGATCCCCGGTAAACCTGAGTATTGCTCTCGATTTCAAGACCCTTTTCCACCCATTTCAGTGCCTCTGCCGGTTTTCCATTTGAAAGATGCATTTCCGCCAGGGTTTCGCAATCAACAGGCAGAAGTTCCGTCTCATTGCAGATTGAGATATAGGATTCGAAATCACCGCCGGCGGCATAAATGCTTTTAAGGGTCCCGCCCCATAGAAGCCGATGATGCTCTTTCTTCACCGCCGCGTCAAACCGGGCGCGAATGGCCGCCGAATATTCTTCCAAACCCTCTTTGTCGAGGAACCGGGTGACCTCTTTTTCCAGGTTGTAAGTAAAGCCGTAGTCGTCGTTATCGATCCACGCAAGAAGGCGATCGACTGTTTCCTTCGCCGCACAGTTTGCGCTCTGTCTGGCATTGACCCAGGAACAAAACAGCCCTTCAACAAAATCGCCGAATGATCCGCTGGAGTCATCGATCTCATCCGCCTTCTCATAACAGGCAGCGATAAATGTCTCGATTAGATCAATGCCGCGAACAGGTTCCCTGATGGTGAAGTTTTCGATGATACTTCTGACCTCTTCGAGACCGGATGTGAAAGACCAGCTAAAATCATACTCAATAAAGTCACCGGGTCTCAGTGCGTTCTCAATGGCGGATTCAATCGTTTCGATTTCAGTCGATGGTTTTGTTTTTCTTCCGGCCATTCATGCATCTCCTGTATCTGGATTAGGAACCTGGGTGTTCAGAAGCCTCTGAACTTCGATCGGGTATTGCCTGTTGGCGATATCGGCCGGCGCTCTGGATTCCCCTGCCGGTTCGCCGATGTGCTGAACAGGATGATTTTTTTTCTTTTCGGTGTCAAGTTTCATCTTAAACCGATTTCACGCCCTTCAACCACAAAAGTTATTCCCATATCCAGAGCAGGATTCAGGGTCGTCGGCAGGGAACGATTTCATCTTCAGATTCACTTTGCCCTGCGCCGTAAACCAGATTTTTCCGCAGTTCACGCTGAAATTGCATCAATTCATCTTGCGAATCCCAGTCAATGCTTTCGCGGCGAGACGCCGCTCTCACAGGGCGCGGAGCGTGGGAACGAGGGGAAACGTCAATATAGCCCCGATTCCAAGGCATTTTCCTATTATATATCATTTAATTTCAATAAGTTGATTTGACCCCGCTCCCCTCTTATAAGCCAGCGCGTCGGT
>JAJDOH010000291.1 GCA_022340265.1 Deltaproteobacteria bacterium
CTTCGGGATCCATAGGGGCATGCGGCCATACAGAACCGGCAACCGATGCAGCGGTGCATATCCATCTCGACGATACCGTCCCATTCCCGTTTGAAAGTTGCCTGTGTGGGGCAAACCCGAACACATGGCGGGTTGAGGCAGTGGTTACACAGCAGAATAAACTGTTTGCCCTCGACGCCTTCGTCAATGAATTCGTTGGGATGATCAGGGAAAACGTGCTCGTATTTGTCCTGCCAGATCCATTTGATGGCAATCCTCGGGTCTCCCCAGTCGGGGATATTGTGCTGGCGATTGCAGGCCAGGATACAATCTTCGCATCCACCCTTGTCCTGCTTCGCGATGCATTTCCGCATGTCAATGACCATGGACCAGCGCTTACCCTCGGTCACAGGAACACCTGTCGTAGAGGCTTCCAGTTCCCCCGGGGCAAGGATGTCAATGGCCGCTTTTCCCCCGAGTCCGAAAAGGGTGGCGTAGCCGGCTATCTTCAGGAATTCTCTTCTGTCTACCGCCATTACTTTTTCTCCTCCGGCACGAAATGACAATCCCAGCAATAAGGACTGACGTCCATATAATTGTGACACTGGTCACAGAATTTTGTTTTGTCCGAATGGCAGTTCATGCAGGTCACCTGCAGGCTTTTGTAATAGATTTTGCCATCCGCTGATTTGTAATAACGTTCTCCATCCCGTACAACTGTGTTGCGCCATTCATCCAGCATGGTAAAGTGGGATTCCCTCATGTAGCGGGTCGGGGCCACGCACACTTTGGCTTCCTTGGCCTTTTTCGTCAATTGCGGGTCCGGCGGTTTGGCCGAAGACCCGGCATTATAAAAGAAAGGGGACAGGAACAGACCGATACCGATAATCAGGCCAATTATAATCTTTCCGCCATCATACATCCTCTTCATCCTCCTCCATTCCGGGCAACGGTTCCCCACGCAGGTCGGTGGTGCGATCCTTCTCTCCGTCCAGTATCAGAGCATTTGCCACCAACTCGTGCAGCCCGGTGACATCCACTTCCGGCACCCAGTACTCCATGGATGCCGTCAGAACCGCCCGGTCGATGGCGCAGATGCAGGCCAGCATATTCACGCCGTGCTTTTCATGAACGTGCCGGACTGCGTTGGCCCTGGGCAGGCCGCCACGCATTCGAAGCTCCATGTCTTCACCGGCATTCAGGCCCGAACCGCTGCCGCAGCAAAAGGTCTGCTCTCGAATGGTTTCCGGGGGCATTTCATAGAAATTGTTGACAACGTTCTTAAGCACGTACCTCGGTTCCTCAAGGAAACCCATTCCCCTTGCAGTGTTACAGGAGTCGTGCCATGTTACAATCTTGTTATCGTTGCGGCTGGGATCCAGTTTCAGCTTGTTGTGTTGCATGAGATCCGCCGTGAATTCGACGATGTGGATCATCTTGGTGGTTTTGGCATTTTCAAAGACCGTGCCGGTGATGGGAGACTTGGGAACTTCCAGAAAATCGGCCGGTCCGTTCCAGGTATCCATGTACTGATTCAAAACCCGCCACATGTGGCCGCATTCACCGCCGATGATGTACTTGACTCCCAGACGTTTGGCTTCATGGTACATTTTGGCATTCAGCTTTTTCGCCATTTCATGGGAGGTGAAGAAGCCAAAGTTACCCCCTTCAGATGCATAAGTGCTCCAGGTGATATCCAGCCCCATGTCTTTCAGGTAGTGGAACAGCATGAGATATCCCATGGCGGTGTAAGTGCCGGGGTCGGCAAAGACATCGCCCGATGGTGTCAGAAAGAGAATCTCCGCCCCTTTACGATTGAAGTCGGGCTCCACTCGAACACCGGTAACCTCTTCAACTTCATCCACAAAGAATTCAAGCATATCCACAAAAGCGTGGGGTTGAATTCCCAGATGGTTACCGGTGCGGCTGCAGTTGGCCACCGGGCCGGCAATCCAGTCGATATTCAACCCGAGCAGGTTTGTCAGTTCCCGCCCGAGGATGGTGATTTCCGCCGTATCGATGCCGTATGGGCAGAAGAGGGAACATCGGCGGCATTCCGTACACTGGTATAGGTAGTACCACAGCTCTTTAAGCGCATCCTCGGTCAATTCACGTGCACCGGCAAATTTGCCCAAAAGTTTGCCGGCAGTGGTAAATTCCCCGCGATATATGGATCGCAAAAGTTCCGCACGCATGACCGGCATGTTTTTGGGGTCACCTGATCCGATGAAAAAATGGCACTTATCCGCACAAGCGCCACACCGGACGCAAATGTCCATGAAAATTTTCAGCGTACGATACTTGTCAAGTCGTTCCCTGAAGCCTTCCAGCAGGATGCTTTTCCAGTTTTCCGGGAGCTGCCAGTCTTCGTCGGCGGGACTCCATTCTTTTGGAAAAGGCATTCCCACGGCTTCAAGATTCTTGGGTTTGGCGCCGTGACAGTGAATGCCGGGTTTGATCTCAGAAAATTTGTTCAACCAGCCCTGCTCAAAGAGCGGCCGATAATGATCAATTTTTGCTGTTTCTAATGGTTTAGGGGTGTCTGCCATGGTTACTCCTTTTCTCCTTCTTCGGCGGTTTCTTCCAGCCCTTTATCCACGGGAATGCCGGCTTCGACCATCGCTTCCCTGAAGTCATCTTCATATTCCGCGTAGGTGTGAAATTTAACGGGGTAGTTCCAGGGATTCACGTGCCTGACATAACGATTGTTGTTGGACAGATTCCTTGTGGGACTCAAGAAGATGCCCCCCAGATGCATCAGCTTGCTGAACGGAAAATAGGCGATCAAAACAGAAAGAATAAAGAGATGAATAAAAAAGAGGACACCGATTCCGTCCGGCACAACTGGGTGAAATTTAAACAGCCCGATGACCAGTTCCTTGACTTTGACGATGTCAACGCGGAAAAGGTACCGCATCAGCATGCCGGAAAACCCGAGGGACAGGATCAGCATCAGTGGAAAATAGTCGGCGGGAAGCGACAAATAGCGCATTTGCGAGTAAAGAATCCTTCTGAGGAGCAGCCAGGTGACCGCGGCCATGAGCAGCATATCGGTGAGGTAGACACCGGGAAGCCCAAACCCGTTAAAGGGCGCCGCACCCATCTGCATAAAACCATCCAGACTTTGCAGTATGGTTACAAAGCCCGGAACCGGCGCCATGAAAAAACGGAAGTGCCGCAGAAAAATTACCAGAAACGAATAATGGAAAAGAATGGCGGCGAGCCACAGCCACTTTTCCCATTCGTAGTTGATCTTTGGGACGCCTTCCACACGACGGTATTCGAGGCGCGTGTTTCTGAAAAGCGATCTGAAAGTGAGAATCTCGAAAATCATTCTCAACAACACCCCGCCTTTGCCCTTGGGATTGTCGATGGGATTGTTCTTGATCCAGGGAAAAGACCACATCTGACCGGCCGTGGTGGGAATCCGGTAAGGAACCGGAGAACGTCCCCAGCCCACAACGCGCACAATGATACCCACAACGAAAGTGGCCAGGGCCGCATAAGGGATGACAATCCCGAAAAGGCCTTTCAAATCCAGCGCTCCCACACCAATTAAGGGGATCAAAACCACCACAAGCACCGCTAGGGATGAAACCACAAGACTTAATACGAAATTCATAGACAATTACCTCATTTTCAAAAATCAAAAAGTCTGTCCCAGTACTGACAAATCAGGTTGCCGGCTCTTGATCCGGAATCTCTTTAAGGAGATTCGCCCGCTCCAGCAGTCGGCCGTACTCACTTCTGACCTCCTTGACGCGAATGTCGTATAGCTGCTGACGACACTGTGAGTAGATGTCAAACGCCAGGAGTGCAGTTGCATCGATCCTGTCTTCAAGCAAATGCAATTCCGCCAGAACGCCTTCCCCAAGGGTTTCCCTCACAATGCTTTTTAACTGCAGGACAAATCCGATGGCGTGGGAAGGTTTGAAATCCTGCACCGCTCTGATCCGGATAATCTTATCAAGGGATGAAAAGATCTTTTCAGTATCTTCCCCCTTCACCAGTTCATCATAAAGTATTTCAACATCCTTGGTAATGATCAGCCCCACCGGATTTGCAAACTGACTCTTCTCTCTTTTGAGAAATTTCCGGGTTTCCTTGGGGTAGGATTGAATGATGGCTTCCTGCCATTTTTTGACGATGGTGGAGCGATTTTCCGCAAGAATGTCGTTTAAACTCATATGCAATATCGGCTGCACCTGTCAGTCAAATAAAGCCAGATACACCATTCCCCTCAAGGCTTTTTGTTAGAGGAACCTATACAAAATCCTGTTTTTATGTCAAGAAAAAAATGGTTTATGCTTTCTAAATCCCCGCTTGCCACACCATCCATTTCAGGGTAGGCTGTCTTCATGAAACAGGATGGAAAAAAAGCCGTTTTCGGATGGGCCATGTACGATTGGGCCAATTCGGCCTTCGCCACGACCGTTATGGCCGGATTTTTCCCCGTGTTCTTTAAACAGTACTGGAGTCTCGGTACGGACGCCACCGTCAGCACCGCCAGGCTGGGATTAGGCAATTCTCTAGCGGGTATCCTTGTAGCGATCTCGGCACCTGTTCTGGGGGCTATTGCGGACCGGGGAAGCGCCCGGAAAAAGTTCCTTCTCTTCTTTGCGGTAATGGGTATTCTCATGACCATGGGCCTGTATCTGGTGGTCCGGGGTAACTGGCCGCTGGCGATACTTTTTTATATACTGGCCACGGTGGGGTTTTCAGGAGGCAATATCTTTTATGACGCTTTGATCACCGGCATTACAACCGATGACAAGGTGGACATGGTGTCGTCTCTGGGATTTTCTCTGGGATACCTGGGGGGCGGTCTTCTTTTTGCCGTTAATGTCTGGATGACCCTTCAGCCGGCGACTTTCGGCTTTTCAAATGCGGGAGATGCGGTCCGTTTCTCCTTTCTTATGGTGGGCGTCTGGTGGGCCCTATTTTCCATCCCCATATTTCTATTTGTTCCAGAAAAGCGGCGAAATGTCGTTCATAAAGGGGAAATCAAGCCGGTGAAAGCCGGATTCAGGCAGCTTATGGAGACCTTTCAGGAAGTGCGGCACTTGAAAACCATATTCCTGTTTCTACTGGCCTACTGGCTCTATATTGACGGCGTCAACACCATCATCCGAATGGCGGTGGATTACGGCATCTCCATCGGATTGGAGACCAAAGATCTTATTTCGGCGCTGCTTATCACCCAGTTTGTCGGTTTTCCGTCGGCTATCGGTTTTGGCTTTCTGGGCAGGAAGTTCGGTACAAAACCCGCCATTTTTCTTGCCATTTCCGTTTATCTGTTTGTATCCATCTGGGCGGCCTTTATGAAAAGCAGTACGGAGTTTTACGTGCTGGCTGTGATTGTGGGACTGGTTCAGGGGGGTATCCAGGCATTGAGTCGTTCCTACTATGCCCGGTTGATTCCGTCGGCCAAGTCGGCGGAATATTTTGGGTTTTACAACATGGTTGGCAGGTTTTCCGCCATCATGGGCCCTGCTTTGATGGCGGGTACGGGCCTTGTCATCAGATTTTTGGGCTACGACAGCCATGTGGCTTCCAGGATCAGCATCGCCTCCGTTGCCGTCTTTTTTATTATCGGCGGCATTTTTTTTCACTTCGTCAGCGAGGAAAAAGGGAAGAAGGAGCTGAAATATCTATGAAAGTGGAAGCCAGGCCAAAAGGCCATCCGCACGGAGAATTGTGGCTTTTCCTCTCTATTTTTTCAAAGCCTGTTTCATGCGTTTAATCATGTCCCCGCTATTGATGTATTCTTCCACCCGCAGGGATTTTTCTTCTGTCCCTTTTTTGTTGATAAACAGTACCGTTGGAACGCCCCGAATAAGATAGCGTTTCAGAAGCGTTTCCTGCTCCGGATGCCGTTTTGTCAAATCCGCCCGAAGGGTTACAAACTGTTTACTCAGCTTCAAAACGTCGGTGTTTGTAAATACTTCCTTTTCAAGCGCTCGGCAGGGAGCGCACCAGTCCGCATAGAAATCGAGCATGACGGGCTTTCCTGCGGTTTTTGCTGCGGCAAGGCGTTCCGGCGAGTAAGTTTGCCACGAAATGCCGGGCCCATGTTGCCCACCAAAGAGTCCAAACCAGAATACGGCCGCCGCCAAAATAAGCAAAACGCCTATGCTCTTCTTAATATAGGTGAAAGACCGTTGTCCCTTTCCTTCACGGTCCAGCCATCCCAGATGAAGACCGGCTGCCGCCATGACGAGGCTGAAAAGCATGGTTCTGGAAACGGTTCCGGGCAGTACCGGCAGCAGCATATATCCGGCCATACCCACCAGGACCCATCCAAGGGCCTTTCGAATCCAGATCATCCAGGCTCCCGACATGGGCAGTTTGTCCGCAGCTTTTGAAAAAACCGCCAAAACCGCCAAAGGAAGCCCCATTCCCACACTTAACACGAAAAAATAGAGAAACCCCAAAACAGGGTCCCCTTTCTGCCCCACATAGGTCAGGAGTCCCAGGATGAAGGGGCCCAGGCAGGGAGCGGCCACGATGCCCAGGGTCAACCCCATGAAAAGCGTACCGAAATACCCGCCGAAATTCCTGGCGGCCATGTTGGTCAGTCCCGCGGGAATGCGCAGCTCCCAGAAGCCGAAGAAACTGAAGGCCAGCGCAATGAGGATGCCTGCCACCAAGATGAGCACAATGGGACTTTGCAGGGCGGAGCCGAGTATCCCTCCCGACAAAGCCGCGGTCACCCCCAGGATGGAATTGGTTATGGCCAAGCCCAGAATATAAAAAACACCGTGAATCAGGGGTTTCCCCGCCATTTTCTCTCCCTGGCCGCCAAAATAACTGACGGTGATGGGAATGAGGGGGTAAACACAAGGGGTCAGATTAAGTGCCAGCCCGCCTAAAAAGATACCCAGAAGGGTCAGCCACAAACCCGCCTCCGCCTGCCATCCCCCCGTTTTTTTCTCGGAACCGGTGTCGATTTTGGCATCTTTTGATATTTCCAGGTTCACGGGTTTTGTGCCGGCGTTTTTCTGCCCTTCAATGGTCACGGGAAAGGTAAAAGAAACGGTTTCAGGGGGCAGACAGGCGCTGGTTGAACAGGCCTGAAAGGAAAGTTCTCCTTTGATCATCTGTTTTCCCGGCGGGGCGTTATCACCGACCACGAGATCTGCCCGCACGGCGATTTCGCCCGTGAAAACAGCGACCGTTTTGTCCGTAAAGGAAAATTTCTTTTCTACTGTGGGCGGAAACCGAATATGGCTGATGCGGATTTCTGGAATTGTCGGAAACCGAAATTGGGTGGGAAAGGGATTTTCCGAGGACTTATGGGGGCCATGCAAAAACCACGGAAATTGGACCTGAACCTGGAAATCAATGGGATAACTGCCTCCCGGCGCATAGGTTTCAGTGGATGGAATCACCTTAACGGAGGCAGTGGCAGTCCAGGCATTTTGAGAAAAGAAAAGCGGCAGAACCAATCCCCAAAAACAGAACATGAAAAAGTAGAAGGAAGTTTTTTTTCTCTGGTACACAGGCATTATTGACCTCGATAAAAATGAACCAAAAAAATCCTTGCCGGCTTTTGTGGTCATCAATTGTGAGATCCATAAAGCTAAGAATGTTTCTCAAGTCTGTCAAATAGGCCATCAAAGGCGCTAACTATCCGGTACCGCTGAATCAATCAAACATTTTGGTTTTGACGCGAAAGGCAATCTATTCTATGATTCAGAGAAATCGTCAAGAAGAGCTTTTTCAGTAATTTCGGAGTAACATTCATGAGCGGGAACAAAAGTAACATCATAACGTTGTGGGTTGCCTTAGCTTTTGTGGGCCTGCTGTTCGGCGGGTGCGAATCAGAGGAGCCTGACGCATCTCTACCGGAGCATTCCGGGGCGGTGCCGGTTAAGGGAATGGTGACCCTGGTGGACCTGGGGGCGGATTATTGTGTACCCTGCAAAATGATGAAACCCATCATCACCAAACTCGAGAAAAAATATCGGGGAAAGGCTGCCATTCTTTTCATTGACGTCTCAAAGGACAAAGAACAGGCGACACGTTTCGGTATTCGGGCCATACCCACCCAGATTTTTTTTGATAAATCCGGAAAAGAAGTCCATCGTCATACCGGTTTCATGAGCGAGGCGGATATTGTTTCGACGCTGCGGGAGATGGGTGTTGGGTAAAGGGTCAATCAGGTGAAGGCGGGAAGGAATCGATGCTCGAGACGTTTTTTCTGACTGTTAACGAATGGATTGCAGGCGGAACGCCCATCGCGGCCGTGGGGTGCTTTCTCTGGGGTGTCGTCAGCGTGTTGTTCAGCCCCTGTCACCTGGCATCCATACCGCTTATTGTGGGGTACGTGGGCGCTCAGCAGGAAATACTGAAACCGGGGCGGGCCGCCTTTTATTCGGTTTCTTTTACGGTGGGCCTTTTTATCACCATCGCAATTATCGGAATTATTTGCGCATGGCTCGGGCGAATGCTCGGGGATGTGGGCAACTATTGGCAGATTCTGGTGGGGCTGATCCTTCTATGGGTGGCGCTGGGCATGGTCGGCGTTGACAAGTGGTCTTTTTCCGGAACACTCCTGTCCAAAATGAGGCTTCGCGGTATGGCGGGAGCACTGGTACTCGGTTTGGCCTATGGTGTTCTTTCGGGTTCCTGCACCTTCGGGTTTATCGCTCCTGTACTTGCCATCGTTACGGTCCAGAAAAAGGTGGCCACGGGGATCCTGCTCATTTCACTTTTTGCCATTGGCCACTGCATTCCCATCGTGGTGGCGGGAAGTTCCACTGCTGCGGTCAAGCGGGTGTTGGAAAACAGCCACTGGCAGGGCGCGGGCAACTGGTTTCGAAAAGGAGCGGGGGCTTTGATCGGAATTCTGGGGTTGTATTTTATGGTAAACCCTTTTCTTTCACTTTAGGCCCGATATGGAAACAGAACCTTTTTCCTGAAATATCATAAAGACAACAACACATCTAAACGGGAGATCGAATATGTCACGGAGTGAAGACCCTATGGCGAAGAAGCCCGCAGATGAATTGCAAGATACAAAAATTTTTTCGTTGAACAATGAAAAAGGCTGAAAAGATGGGTGAGAGGTTCCTCAACCGGCAGTTGGCCGGCGCCTGCTGAAGTTTCCGGATGGTTCAGAAATCGGTGTATTGGGTCTGGACGAGATAATGGCTGAGCTTTTTGCTGAAAGCCGAAAAGCCACCTATGAGACTGCCGATGAGATCATCCAAAAACTGGAAGAAAAGAAGAATTTCATCCCCTCTTCTGAAAGCGTCCGCAGAGAATACGCCTATGTTCTGCTGCGCATGTACAGGGAATACATAAAGGATCGATCGGACTAAAGCGGGAATTCAATTTGCTGGAATAAAAAAGGGCTTAGATTCTCATCTAAGCCCTTAAATGTCGTTTTGGTAGCGGGGGGCGGATTCGAACCACCGACCTTCGGGTTATGAGCCCGACGAGCTACCAGACTGCTCCACCCCGCGGCAATCCTATTAAGGTAATGTTTTGTTTGGTCGGTGTCAATTAAAAAATGAGAAAATGTTGTATCAGCCCGGCAGGCGCACAAAAAAAGTAGTTCCCTTTCCTTTGACGCTTTCCGCCCAGAGTTCCCCACCATGGGCTTCCACCATTTTGTATGATATGGCCAGACCCAACCCCGAACCGCGGTCTCGGGTCGTATAAAACGGTTCAAAGATATGAAAGATATCCTCGTCGCTGATTCCGATCCCTTCATCACGAATTTGGATTTCGACACCCCCTTCGTACCTTTTCGTTGTTATGGAGATGCTGCCTGATTCTTCCATGGCTTCAACACCGTTCGTGATGATATTGATAACCACCTGCTTCAGTTTGTCCGGATCGCATTGGATTTCGGTCAAATTTGATGCCAGTTCCGCTCTCATGGGGTATTTTTCGGGTGGATAAATACCGCTGAAGATTTTCAATACGTCTTGAATAACCGAGTTAATGTCAGCGGGGCGCGTCACCAGGTTATACACCTTTGTGAAGTCCCCCAGACTGGCAACCAGCCGCTCAAGTCGACTGACTTCATCAAGAATCATATCCAGTTTTTTGATGGCGTTTTCATCTTCCAGGCTGTTACGGATCTGATGGCTGAACCCTCCGATAATCATCAATGGGCTCTTAATCTCATGGACCACATGGGCCACAGTGGTGCCGACGGCCGCGAGCCTTCCGGATCTGAGAAGTTTTTCTTCCAATTTTTTTTGTTCGGATATGTCTCGAATAATGGCAGTGAACAAGCAAGCATCATCCATTTCCTGAAAACTTAAGCCCAACTCTATGGGAAATTCCTCACCATTCTTGCGAAAGGCGGTGAGGGTCTGCGTTTTGCCGATGAATGTTGGTTCTTTTGTTTTCAGGAA
>JAJDOH010000304.1 GCA_022340265.1 Deltaproteobacteria bacterium
ATCAAGACCCTGGTTCCATCAGCTATATCGCTATCCATATACGCCAAACAAATTGATCGCAGTTGATGTTCGTTGTTTTGTCTGGACAGCAACCCTTCACCTTCAATGGACCAGAAGGGAACCATCGTACCACTGGTGACGTAACCGACAGGTTTTTCGCCCGCAAAAATCCTTGACCCAAATCGGGCGATACCCCTGTCGATCATAGCGATGGGCCTGATCATGCGGGGAAGATCTTTGATATGTGAATAATCCCGGACCAAAATTCTTTTGAAGGCCTCAAATTGTCTGACCAGGGCTTCCCGACCTAAGAAATCTCCTTTCAACGGCGAGAAACTGACGGCAAATTTCGCCAGTGGACAGGCCATGATGGGGATTTCATTTCCGTCTAAATCAATGCCCAGCTCATGACCGTAGAGTGGAAGCCCAGCTTCCAGTCGAAGAGTGTCTCTGGCACCAAGGCCTATGGGGACAGCACCCATTTCAAGAAGCTGATCCCAAAGCAAAAGGCCACCATGATGGTCAACGAAGAGTTCAAAACAAAGGGGCTCTCCGGTATAACCGGTGCGGGCGACCAAGATCTCGTCTTCGGAAAACGGTATGGTCTTTACACTATTTCGTTTCGGCTCGGGGAGATTATCGGCACCGAACAATTCGGTCATGATACGCCTTGAATCAGGCCCTTGAAGAGAGAGCATTACCAGGGTTTCGGTCACATCGGTCAATTCCACATCGCCAAATCCTGAAAGAATCGACCGGAAGTGCTTCCAGTCTTTTTCGCGGTTAGCGGCATTCACAACCAAAAGAAACTCGTCATCCGCGAAACGGTACAGGTAGGCATCATCTTCAGCCCCGCCGGTTTCATTTTGGACAAATGTATATTGGGCGCCCGTCTCTACGGTGTCGAGGGCTTCCACGTTGTTCGTCAGGGCATACTGCAGAAAGTTGACCGCCCCCTTTCCGCGGACCTGGAATCGTCCCATGTGTGAGACATCGAACAAACCGGATTGTTTGCGTGTGGCAAGGTGTTCCTTCACAATACCTGAAGGATACATCATCGGCATTTCCCAGCCACCGAATTCAACCAACTGCGCCGCCAACGCCGTATGCCGTTCATAGAAAAGGGTTCTTTGAGTCTTTTCTCGCATGATTTTTCCTTTGATTTCTTCTCCTACGTTACGTTTCCTGGGCAAATGCGACCGTAAGTCAGGTGAATAAAAGAATTAGTATTCTGGAACCTATTACCATAATGAAAGGGCGTTTTCAAGGATTATATCGTGTTTTTATGATGATATCACAAAAAAAATAAAAATATATTGACCAAACCATCAATTTGTTATATTTAAATTCATGAAAAGTGCCGCTATCCCACTAACGAAGGTTTGCACTGTCGAATACGCTGCATGGGGGCGTTCGCAGCTGGGCATGCACTCTTAATACCGAGCCGCTTGCAATTTCTCATCAAGAAGTGCACCGTATTTTGGCGCCTCCGGTTGTTACCGACTCTGTTATCTCCTTTTGTAATACATTGCTGGAGGAATATTTCCATGGAGTTGAAAAAATGCATCGATGGATATCGAGAACAAATCATTCGTGTTCGACGTGACCTTCACCGTATTCCGGAGCCTGCGTTCAAGGAGAAAATGACTTCCAAAACCGTGGCTGATTTCCTGGAGAATTTGGATCTACCCGTTGAGCGGGGCATTGCCAAGTACGGCGTAGTCAGTCTCCTGAAGTGTAAAACCCCTGGAAAGACTTTGATGATACGTTCAGACATGGATGCCTTGAACATCACAGAAGAGACCGATCTCCCTTTTGCTTCAATTCACAAAGGCGCTATGCATGCATGCGGCCATGATGGACACATGGCCATGGTGTTAGGCGCTGCAATGGTGCTTAAGGATCTTCGCAACATGTTGAAAGGGAATATAAAATTCGTGTTTCAGCCAGCCGAAGAGGGCCCCGGCGGGGCGAAACCCATGATTGAAGCCGGAGTCATGGAAAACCCGAAAGTGGACTACGCAGTCGGTTGCCATCTTTGGCCCGCTCTTCCAGAAGGAGCTTTTGGGGTGAAGGCGGGGAATCTGATGGCGGCGATGGACCACTTTGAAGTCAAGATCATTGGTAAAGGAGGGCACGGCGCTATGCCCCATCTCTGTGTGGATGCCCTGGAAGTGGGTTCACAGGTCATCAATGCGCTACAGAGAGTTGTGAGCAGGCAGATGAGTCCCCTGAATCCAGCTGTGGTAACCGTCGGTTCATTTCATGCAGGAACCACTTACAATGTGATCCCGGGCGAGGCCGTATTAACGGGCACAACACGGACCTTTGATCGAAAGGTATGGCATTCATGGCCCGAGCGCCTGGAAAAGATTATCAAAGGTGTCTGTGACTCTATGGGCGCACAATATCTTTTGAACTACACACAAGGATACCCTCCGACTGTGAACGATGAGGCATTGAGTGCGGTGGTCAGAAACTGCGCCATGAAGGTGTCGGGTCCTGAAATGGTTTTGGAGCCGGAACCGACCATGGGTGGGGAGGATATGGCATTTTACCTGGATCGCTCCCAAGGATGCTTCTTCTTCCTGGGGGTAGGCCGCCAAAACAGCGCCCCTCTTCATAACTCAAAATTCGATTTCGACGAGCAGATGCTGTTAAAGGGTGTTGAAGCCTATTGCCGCATTGCGCTTGAATTGCTGAACTGCCAGATTTCCAATCCTGTGAAAAAACACTGAAATTGGCAAGCCATGATAAACAGTATATAATCAATATTCGCGTATTTGTTGATGAAATGCTCTGTTTTCACATTTATTCTTTACAAAAAGCTCAATAACGGTTAAAAAGATACATCTTGAAAACAACTCAATGATAAATGAGTGAGGCTTTGCTATGAAAATTGATGAAACAAACATTGATATAATTAAACACCTTAGGGAGGGAAGAAAATCTTTCAAACGCATCGCCGATGAACTTTCCATCGCTGAAAACACGGTAAGATCGCGCGTGAATGATATGATTGAGTGCGGTTTTCTTGATATCTGCGGGCTGGTGGATTCCACCCATATCCCTGCACATACTTTGATATTCGTCGGCGTGAAACTAAGCAGCATGGATTTGATGAACAAAGGACAGGAGTTCAGTGAATTGCGCGGGGTCGTCTCGGTTTCCGTCATAACTGGCCGCTTTGATTTGCTTCTGCTTGTTCTTCTCAATAAAGACTTCGATATTTTGAAATTTTACACGGACGAAGTAAGCCGAATAAAGGACGTTCAATCCGTGGAAACTTTTGTAACCTATAAAAACTATAACCTAAGGGTTCCTTACATATTATAGCGGCAGAGTCTTGCCTGTTCCTGTTAAAGAGGGGCATCAAATGGTAGACGAGTGAAGAAGAGCACGTGACAGCCCGGAACATAACCCAAATAGAATATTTTAGACATCTCGGAAGATTTAGGCGCTCTTGGTTTTCCATAACCCTGATAGCATTTCACGTTTTCACTTAGATTTTTGCTTGTAAATGAAGACCATAACCATTGGCGACATAAGCTGTCTCTAATATGGCCTCCGAGAGACTGGGATGAACGTGAATTGTGGAAGCCAGATCTTCGGTGGTTGCCCCAAATTGCATTGCCAAAGTGGCTTCCGCGATCAGGTCCGTGGCATGGGGGCC
>JAJDOH010000021.1 GCA_022340265.1 Deltaproteobacteria bacterium
AGGCGCAGCATCACGAATTTCCACCGAACCGTTTGATAGAAACAGAAAGACGGGTCTGTCTGATCTGCCCGTGATCACGATTCGATCAAAACCTGATTTTTTCATGGAAGCGGGAAAAAACCCGCCCATATTGGAGTCCCCGAGAATACCTGATTCCGGAGATTTTGCGGAGATACTCATTCTTCCGGAATTGGGAACCGGATACCCGGTTAGAAGTCCGGTTCCGAATATCAGAACATTTTCGGGACCCAGTGGATCGGCATTTTCGGGAAGCATCCTGTAGAGATAGGCCATGTTGGCACCACGCCCGCCAAGCAAATCGCGGACGAGTTTTCGGGGGGTATCCGTAACATTCACAGCACACGCGGATAGATCAACAAAGGCTGTCCTGCCAACTATTGTCTTCATAATGAACCTGACCTAACTACCCCCCCGTCAGCATCATGTACAATTCAACATGATCGCAGCCATGGAGTCTGAACTCCGTCATTTTTTCAGGGGGTAAAATTTCGCCGTTGACGATGATCAACAAGGTGCCTTCCGCATCGGCCAAAGTCAGACCCAACCGAGACGCCAATTGGGCAAGGCTTACAGTTCCCTCCGGGGGTTCACCTTGGAATTCAATCTTTGTAACTCTAGAGCCCACGTCCCGCCACATGGGTTCCCCAAGTGTCACTTTTATAAACATCGCTCAGGGCTATGGTTTTTTCCTTTCAAGCACTTCCACCACTCCCACATCACCGTTGACCCGGACAATATCCCCGTCATTGATGGAATTGGTGGCATTCCAGGTGCCCACCACCGCCGGGATATTGTATTCCCGGGCCGCAATGGCCGCATGGGTCAGCATTCCGCCCGTATCGGTCACCACACCGCCGATCTTCACAAAGAGCGGCGTCCAGGCGGTTCCCGTGTAAGGACACACCAGGATTTCACCCGTCTGAACTTTCTGGAAGTCCTGATAATCCATGACCACCCGGGCCGGCCCTTCCACCATGCCGGGAGCTCCCGGAAATCCTTCCAACCGCTCTTCCACTTCCTTCTCGCCTTTGGGATGCAGGATGTCGTCGATAATGCCGAACACTTTGATCCCTATGGGATCGGTCATTTTATCCGGTATGTTGCCGAAGGTAAGCGGCGCGTCGGAATCCGCTTCGGCCATTTTGCAGTCGGCCTTTCGCTCTTTCACCAGATTGGGCACCATGGCCCCGTAATGATATTTGGCAATTTTTTCGTTGAGGACCAGGGCTTCCATGATTTCAACCAGTTCATGAAAATTGAGGAAGTTCACGTCTTCAATACTTTCGATGAGACCTCTCTTGTAAAGCCGTTTGCCGCAGGCGATAACCGCGTTTCTCATGGCTGCCGTTGACCCCTGGTCGATGTAAAATCCATGGTCTTCCTGAAAGGCATAAACCCCCTGGGCGGCTTCCAACAAATGTCGAAATTTCTTCTTGGCATCTTCATCCGGCAGACTGGCTTCAAATTTCCCTATGGTCTGCTCCCGTTCTTCCCTGATTTTCCTTTTGGATTCGGAAAAACTCCAGCCGGAATCAATTCGAGCATAATAACTCTGGATGGTATCCAATGCAGGAACCGGGTCTTCAACCCAGGTGGGCGTCGTGAGATCCAGGTGAGCTGCCACAACGCGATTGCCGTAGATGGAAATAAAATTCTGGAATTTTTCAACCCAGGGCCTTGCTTCTGGCCTGGCCACCAATACGGCCAGCAAATTTGCCGCCTCCGTATTCAGGATTACGTCTTTAATGCCACATTCTATTCCGAACTTGGCAAGCCTCCACAATTCTTCATCTGTCTGGGTGGCAATGCTTTCAAAACCTCGAAGCATGATCACAAAGTCTTTTTCTTCCAGATCGTACTTTTTGCAAAAATCTTCAAAGGTAAAATAGACTGCATCTGCCGGGTACATCAGCGTAAAGTGGATTTCCCAGTTGCGCCGATCCAACGCCTCCGCCCGTTTCAGGTGTTCACACAGATGCGGTAGAATCAGTTTATCCGTGTCCACCCCATTGAGGGTATTCAGGTTTCTAATCACTTCCTGAATCAGTTTCTGATAGTATTCCTTCCAGTTGTCGAGACAATATCCCACGAGTTCCCCAAACTTAGGCTCCCGTTTGCCAATCTCTTTAGGATCATCGATCAAGGCAAATCCGATGTAAACTCTGCCCTTGTATATCTTGACGTGACCACCCTTGGAGGGGGGAAGCTGGGTTTCTTCGGCCGCCACATGATACCCCCAGGCATGATGGGCCTGAGTGGTCGTCATTCCCATGGGCGATATGGCATAGGGCTGATGCAGATCGTCCCTGAACCAGAAGATCGATTTATCAAAATCCGTTTCCGGCCGCAAAGTCCTCAAAGAAGTGATGCTTCTGTCTAACATTTCTCATGCCTCCCTTATTATAGATTGGTTAGTAACTCATGACAGTTCAATTCCCTATTGTCGCCGTACCGGAAACAGTTCAAAACCGGTCTTTTCCTGAAAGGTGCCAATAATTCCCTTGGGAGCAAAAAAGATGACCCCGATGGTAATGGCCCCTAAAATGATCAGGTTGTAGCCGACGTACTCCGAAAGAAACTGTTGCAGAAGAACAAAAATAATCGCACCTAAAATAGGCCCTTCAACCGTTCCGATACCTCCGATGATGACAATAAAGAGGAGATTGACGGTCCAGCTGATACCAAATGCCTCAAAAGGCTGAATAAATATGGCATTGAGATACAGAACACCGGCCGCCAGACCCGTGATGAAGGCACTCACGAGGAAACAGACGAATTTACAGCGAAAAATATTCACGCCCAGCGCCTCTGATGCCTGGTCATCATCCCGAATGGCCATCAGTGCCAGACCCACATTTGACCGAAGCAGGAAGAAGACAATGGCAATGGCGCTGAGGCATAAAATCAAACCCGCATAGTAGACGCCGGACATGCTGAGTTTATAGGCGGGTTGGATAAACATGCCCATGCCATATTTTACATACCCCCAGTTGCTGAAGCAGATGCCCAAAGCTTCTGCAATCACCCATGTGCCGATGGCAAAATATACCCCTTTCATCCGAAATACAGACATGGAAATGATCACCGCAAGTATCACGGACATGAGTCCTCCGAAGAGAACGCTGAGGTATATGGGAACCCCGAAATTTACCGAAGATACCGCCAGAGTATACCCCCCCAACCCGATAAACATCTGCTGACCTAAGGAGACCATTCCTGAATACCCCGCCAGAAGGTTCCACATGGAAGCCAGGGTCACATAAAGACAGACGAGAAGCCCTACGTTCACAACATATCGGGAAGCCCAAGTCGGCAGGGTTGCCAAAAATGCCAGAAGAACAAAAATGACAATCAGTCGGGTCCTATTGCTCAGCATCAGGTTAGTTACCTCCCGCCCAGAATGCCCTGCGGCCTAATGGTCAAAATAATGAGCAGAATAATATAACCGCTCAGCAATTGGAATCCGGGACCTAAAATCCGACCCCCAAACAATTGCGAAACCCCCAGGACCAGACCACCCAGGAAAGTTCCGGGCAGACTACCCAGCCCCCCGATAATGACCACTCCAAAGGCGATGATCAGGTACTGTGTTCCGGAATGGGGATAGAAAGTAAAGGTCATACCCACCAGCACCCCTGAAATCGCCGCTGTTACAGCCGCAATTCCCAAAGCGTAGGCATAGACCTTTTTGGGGTTAATCCCCATGAGTTTGGCCGCGGTTTCGTTGTCCGCCGAGGCATTAATGGCCCATCCCAGATATGTCCGTTTCATAAACTGCTGAAGTGCCACCAAGACCAGTCCCCCCACGGCAAAGTTTACCAGGTAGATGAGCGGAATGTTAAACAGGCCGAATGCATCCACGCTTTTGATCACCAGGGTCGTTTCCAGAGAACGTGCATCAGGCGTAAAAAGCAGTAAAAGAGCGTTCTGGATAATGATGGAAAGTCCGAAAGAAATCATGAGGAAAGGTTCCATTCCCCGCTGCATAACCCTGTTAAAAAGAAAGATTTGAATGAGGTATCCGACGAAGAACATGAGCGGCATAACAAGAATGAGGGTGATCAGCGGGTGAAGGCCCAGCACTTGAAGACAGAGAAGACTGAAATAGCTCGACAGGATCATCAAATCCCCGTGGGCCAGGTTCACCTGTCTCATGATCCCGAAGACCATGGACAGACCGATTCCCACGACGCCGTAAAGCCCTCCCAGTAAGATACCATTGATTAATGGTTCCAGGTATTCAATCATTTTCTTTCACCACAACCTAACCCACTCTAAAACCTTGTGCTCATAGCCCTGTTCATATGCCGAAATAGGCTCTTCTTACGGTTTCCTCGGTCAGGAGTCTCGGGTTTCCTTTGAGTGTCACTTTCCCTTCCTGGAGGATATATGCAAAATCCGCAACTTTGAGGCTTCGCTTTACATCCTGTTCCACCAGGACCACTGTCATTCCTTCCTTATTGATTTTCTTTACGGCCTTGTACAGCTCCTTGATCACCAGTGGGCTCAGCCCCAGAGAGATTTCGTCAAAAATGATGAATCGTGGCCGAGACATGAGGGCACGACCAATAGCCAGCATCTGCTGTTCCCCCCCACTCAGGTCTGTTCCCTTCTGGGAAATCCTTGATCTTAAGGACGGGAAAAACTGCAGGATACGTTCCAGGGTTTCGAGGCGCTCCTTTCGTGCCTTGGGCGTATAGGACCCGATCATCAGATTTTCTCGAACCGTCAGGCTGGAGAAGATCTTTCGGCCTTCGGGAACGAGGGACAGACCCAGGTCCACGATGTCATGGGGTAAAAGACCATCAATCCTTTTTCCACCAAAGAAGATCTTTCCTGCACGACTTTCAAGGAGCCCGCATATGGATTTGAGGAGGGTGGATTTTCCGGCGCCGTTGGCGCCGAGCACCGATACGATCCGGCCCGCACCGACTTCAAGGCTGACCTTGAACAAGGCCTGTAGTTCGCCATAATAGGCGTCTAAATCGTTTACCTCAAGCACAGGCATGGCTAATCCTCATCTCCCAGATAGATTTTTTGAACATCGGGCGAACTGAAGGCCTCATCCGGGCTGCCCATAAAGAGCCTGCGACCAAAATTCATGACCAGCAATCGATCAGGACCTTTTGTCATGGCCATTATAATGTGCTCTACCCACAGCACCGTAACACCTTCCTTGCGAACCCCATGAATGATCCTCAAGAACTCTTCCACCTCTCCCTCGGTGAGCCCGCCAGCCACCTCATCCACCAACAGCAGAACCGGTTTGGTTGCAAGCGCCTTGGAAAGTTCCAGGCGTTTACGATCCAGAAGAGGAAGCTTTCCCACCAGGGTTCCCGACTTGTCTGACAATCCGGTTATTTCAAGGATCCGGACACATTCTTTTTTGGATTCCCTATAGGATTTGCCGGCGCCGTAAATGGCGCCCACCAGAAGATTTTCAAGTACGGTCATGTTCAGGAAAGGCCTGGGAATCTGGTAGGTGCGCGCAATACCCATGCGGCATTTCTTGTAGGTCTGGGTTATCGCCACATCCTTCCCTTTGAATAAAACTTCCCCGGCATCAGGTTTGATCTCACCGGAAATGAGATTAAACAAAGTGGTCTTTCCAGCGCCATTGGGGCCGATTATGCCCAATATCTCTCCCTGTTTCACTTCAAAACTGAGATCGTGAACGGCCCTCACTTTTCCGAAGGACTTGCTTAGATTGTTGACTTTCAGTAGATGCGACATCAGCAAATCCTCTGTTTGGCGACACCTCAAACACTGATCAGTGTGGGTTGACGCACGGACGTCATAAAAACACTGAACATTTGGAAAATGGGAAATGCGAAAAAGGGCCTCCCTGAAAGCACAAGGGAGGACCTCTCATAGAGCTTATCCAGGAATCGGGAAAAGCATTTTGCCAGTAGTCGGAATGCTGGGAGACTCCTTGTCATAGGTAATCTGAAGATCCCAGGGCCATTTTTTGCCCTTGATCCACTGACCGCCCACCACCGGCGTTATGGCATAATTTTGTTCATTGAATTTAATGGGTCCAACGATGGTGTTCAGATCCGTTTGAGCCAGAGATTCTCGAATTTTCTTTTTGTTCAGGGAACCGGCCCGTCTCAAAGCGTCTGCAGCAATTTCAAAAGCCGCATAGTCGAAACCCAGGGGCTGGGTCCACTGCCTTTTTGTATCTTTGGTCCAGAGTGCCGCCAGATCTTTACATGACATCCCGTTCAGAGATGATTTGTAGGGGTGCCAGGGAGACCACCAAATTTCCGAACTGAGGCCATTGGGCAGATTTCCACCCAAAGCATTTACGGCCGCGGGAAACAAAATGGCCTTGCCGATGGTGGCAATCTTTGGGATGAACCCCTGCTGGTGACACTGTCGCCAGCACGTAGCCCAGTCAGGAGGAATGGGGACACCGGTAAGAATCTCCACTTTTTCTTTTTTCCAGGTACTGATAAAGCTGCTGAAATCCTGCATACCATAAGGGAAACGACCCACATCAACCACTTTATAGCCCATGGCATTGAGTTTCTTTGTGAATTCCTGTGCCCATACTGCTCCATCGGGGTCGTTTGGCCAGAAGCCGCCAACAACTTTATTGGTCTGGTCGGCGAATTCATTCCACATCCCGGAAAAGGTAGTAATCAGTTGGCCCAGGCTCCAGAAATAGTGAAAGGACCATTTGTACGGCCCCCCGGTAAGCCATGGCTCGATGGGCGCTACAGAAGAGATGGCGGGAACCTCATATCTTTCACACATGGCATCAACCGGATTCACCGTATCCGGTGTATGCAACACAATCATGAGGTCAACCTTGTCCTGCAAAATCAATTTAGAGGCTACCTGAGCAGCCTTGGTCGGGTTACTCTCCGTGTCCACCGATTTGATTTTAATGGGAAGTTTCTTTCCCACATCTTTCAGGAAAATCCCGCCATCCTTGTTGATTTCCTTCTCCACCAGTTTGTCCGCATATTTGGAGGTTTCTCCAAAAGCAGCGATTGGGCCGGTACTTGGCGTAGGATGACCGATCAGGATATAGTCCCTGGCCGCGTGAGATGTTCTGGGTAAAAGCAGAGGAGCTCCGGCTGCAGCGATACCTGCAACAGTTGCCGATTTGATGAAATCTCTCCGGGTAATGCCTTTCTGCCAAATGTCTTTCTTTCCCATGGTGTCACCTCCAATGACGTTACCGCGGCCTTCAATGCCTGCGGTGGCTAAGAAATTAAAGAATTAAAGCGCCTATTAAACAGTCTTTTATCACTTCCTTTCGGACTATCGAAACTATGATTTCTCCAAGTTGAACAGTGCCATCGCGTTATCGGAAAAAACTTTTCTTTTTTCCTCATTTGAAAAGCCCATACTTTCCACCATGACCATATTGTCCTCAACCGTTCCCGATGCCCTGTGGGGATAATCGGTGCCGAATAGCAGGTGATCAATCCCCATATACTCGTAGGCACAACGGATTGCGGGCGCATGCATGGCCAGGGTGTCGACGTATACATGCTCACGATAGGCTTCAGAAGGCATCAGGGAAGCTTCAATGTTTACCACTTTTTTATAGCGGTTGAACGCGGTGTCGATACGACCCATCATGTAGGGCGCCATACCGCCTAAATGGGAATGAATAATTTTCAGATCCGGCAGTTTTTCAAAAAATCCCTGAAAGAGCATAAGCGTGAGCACCATGGTCGTGTCCAGGGTGAAACCAAAAAGCTGAAGGGGCAATCCGGCTTTTTGCATAGCCTCGGTGGTAAGCGGCCTGAAAGAGGGGTGAATCTTGACCGGAAGACCTAAAGCGGCCGCTTTTTCAAAGATGGGATAAAAGAAGGGATCTGTGGCCAGAACCCCATCGATACTGGAAAACATCTGGTAGCCCTTTGTTCCCAGCTCCCCGTGAGCACGGTCCATTTCTTTTAGCGCTTCGTTGATGTCACCCGGTGGCAGCGTTGCCAGGAAATAGAAGCGTTCCGGCCACTTTTGGCAGATATCATAAAATAGGTCGTTGATTTTTTTGGCCCATTCAATGCTTTCTTCCACGGGAAGTTCCGCCACACCAGGGCAGGTGTGGGAAAGGATCTGCACGTCAATACCTGCTGTATCCAGATCCCTCAGCCTCTCCCTAATATCGAAGTCTCCGGGTTTATCCACGTGGCTGGTAGCCAGATCTCCAACTTTGGCCACGCCGGATGTGGGGCTGGACCATTCAAAACACGGTTCTTCCGTTCTTTCCGACAAATAATCCAGCCAGGGTTTGGAATAGAAATGGTTGTGGATATCAATCACTTTAATGCCGTTTTTCATATGGCCCCCAATTTTAAGGTTTTTCGATTAAGACTACATGGCAGCCACGGCCTATTTGAGGAGATACCTGGCAATTAACAGTTTCTGAATTTCCTCCGTCCCTTCTTCAAAATGGTAAGATCTTGCATCCCTGAAATGTCTTTCAAGCGGATACGCTTTGGTGTAACCGATGCCGCCGTGAATCCTCA
>JAJDOH010000032.1 GCA_022340265.1 Deltaproteobacteria bacterium
TACCCCCTGGGTGACCTGAACGGCCATTTCCTTAAGGTTCCGGGTCATTAGGTTTAAATGGTTCCCAAGGGCGGTCAGCTCGTCCTCTTTGTCCGGCGGCGTCACTTCGGCGGTGAGATCACCCCGGCCCACGGCCTCCACGAATGTGACATACTCTTTCACGGTGGATTCCAGGTACTGTTTGGTCTTGCGGTCCAATTCGGCCCGGTGTTCCACTTCGCGGGTCATCTCTCTGAGATTCTGAACCATCCGGTTAAAAGAATCCGCCAGCATACCGGTCTCATCCTTTGTATCCACCCTGGCGACGACATCCAGATCGCCGGCGCTGATTTTCTCCGCCGCTTCCGTCAACACACCGATGGGTCTTCCGATTCGGGCTGCCACAAGCCAAAGAAGGAACAGGGCCAGGGCCGTTAACACCACACCGATGATGATCATGCGCCACATGAGGCGGTTGGCCTCCTCGGTGATCACAAGAAGCGGCAGATTGATATTGACGGACCAGGGTGTCTCGGTATTACCGATCTGAACCGGTACGAATGTCGCAATACGCCCTTCGTCATCTTCAATGACAGTCTTTCCCGACTGAACATATTTCAAGTCCTGCTCCCAGTCCTGGTGAATTCTGCGCATGTGCGCACCGACATGCTCATTTGACCCGTCTGAGGCGGCAATCAACCCATCATAAGCGATCAGATTGACCGTGGCCTTTCCGGGAAAGGGGTTATGTTGCTTCAGATAGTCACCGAGATCCTCCAAATTCACGTCCGCCCCTGCGATACCTCGAAAAACACTGTTTATAACGATGGGCGCCACCAGAGACGTCATCAGCACCTTTTTGCCCTGCACTTCGTAGAAATAAGGATCAATAATGCATTCCCGCTGTCTTTTTTTTGGCAGCTGATAATAATCCCCTTTGCCCGCCACCTGGTAATCCTTCAACGGCTCCACTTTGATTTTTCCGGAAGCGCCTCGGCTCCAGTAGGGGATAAAACGTCCGGTCTCATCGGAAGGGGTTTGGCCTTTAAACTGATCGTCTTTTCCATCAAAGGCATCCGGTTCCCAAAGGGTGTAGGTCCCCACAAAATCAGGATTTTTTTCCGTCACCATTCTAAGCATTTGATTGACGTGTTCCCGGCTGAGTCCCGTGCTCCCCGCGGTGCTGAGAACTTGCGCCAGGGTGCGGCCCGCATCCAGCGGGACATCGAGTTTTGCTTTCATGAAATTGGCCATGCCTTCAGCATCGGCCAAAATTTCCTTTTCCGCCGTCAAAAGGACGACCTTTCGCTGGGTCACGGCGGCGTACGCCACAATCAGCCCGCAGGTCAACAGCATGCATATTCCCACCCACAAAACGATCTTCACTTTAATGGATCGACCACTTAATCGCGCCATCTTACTTTCCCCCAATTTAGGCTGTTTCTTCACGTACAATGATTCCCGGGTGCGAGATGAGCTTTTCCAGATCCAGAATCATGAGCATGTCGGAAGTCACCCCCTGGATAAATTCCTGTCCTTTCACCGAAAGGGTACCGCTTGCCGGTTGAACCGCCGTCAACGGAACCTGTTCCAGTTTCGGACGGCCTTCCGCCAAAATGCAAAATTCCATCAACATTCGTTCCGGAACGGTTTCACCACGGATCAACAGCACATGGGCTTTTTCCATATCTACCTCAGCGCCGATTTCCAGGTAGGCGGCCATGTTCATGATGGAGTAGATCCTGCCCCTGATGTTGGCGGCCCCCACAATAAAAGCCGGCGTGCAGGGGACCAGAGACCACATTTCCCGCTTCAGCGGCTGAATCTCTTGAATGTAATGCATGTCCACGCCGAACCGTTCCTCGCCCATGGAAAAAGCGAGTAACCGCAGCACATCCTGTTCCGTGGATGCCGCAGCGCCGGTTCGCGCGAGTATCCTGGCCCTACTTTCCAGAATCTTTTGAATCTCTACATCAGAGGATATTTCACTCTCCATCTCTCAATCCTTTCGACTATTTCAACGTTTTCGCCATGGTCAAGAGCGTCCTGGCGGTCAGATCATCGGTACCCGGGAGGACAGTCTCCGGCGCCAGAGCAGCGGCCAGTTCAATGGCCTGCCGGCGGTGCCGCTCCGATTTTTCTTTCTGGTTCAACTGCCCATAGAGGATCGCCATGGAAACGTGCGCCAGTGCAAAATCAGGTTCAAGAAAAAGCGACCTTTTCAAACGTTCCATGGCTCCTTTGTTATCGCCTGATTCCTGATGGATCAGGCCCAGCGTATAATAGACTTCCGCCTTGAGAGGATTGATTTCGATGGCCTGCTCACAGAATGACTGGGCCGCTTCCATCTGCCCGATGTTGGCATGGACCCGGCCCAACTGATAAAAGCTTTCGGCGTCCCGAGGGTTTAGGGCGATGCAACGGAGAAATACATCTTTGGCTTCTTCATACCGTTTCCGCCGGACAAGGTCGATGCCCTGTTCCATAAAATCCTGCTCGTCCGGTGGTATCGGCGACTCGGCATGGGGTTCTGCCGCCAAGGTCGTCAGGTCTTCAATCACGGGTGGGAGATCTATTACCGGGGTTCTAAAAACATTGCTTTGCGGCAGGTGAATTGGGTCGGGTGCGCGCAGGGTCTCTTCTTCAACGGGTCTATAAGAGAAACATTCCGGCTTATCCACAGGTCCATTCAACTTCCCGTAGACGGTTCCGCCCGAGAAGACATGATATGCGTATTGGTCAAAAACCGGAATGCTGGTTTCGGCTGCTCCCATCATGAGCCAGCCGCCCGGGACCAGACACTGGTAAAAACGCCCCACCACCTCACGGACCACCTCTTCAGAATAGTAGATGGCCACATTCCGGCACAGAATCAGGTCCATGGCGTTGGTGTTGGTGAAAAGGGAGGGATAAACCGGTTCACTCAAGTTGATGTATTCAAAGTGTACGGTTTTGCGAATTCGGGAAATGACTTCGTATTCTTCACCTTTCTGTTTGAAATAGCGGGTCTGAAATACCGGGTCGGTCTGTCGAAAGGACCAGGGTCGGTAGCGGGCCGCCTTCCCTTTTTTCAACACCTTCTTGTTAATATCCGTCCCCAGGATCGTGATGTTCCACCGGTCAACATCTGAAATCAACTCGGACAGGAGTATGGAGAGGGTATAGGCTTCTTCACCTGATGCACATCCGGCACTCCAGATGCGAATACGGCGGTCGTGTCTATGATTGGCAATGATCTGAGGCAGAAGGTGCTGCCGAAGGGCTTGAATCTGGTTTTCGTCCCTGAAAAAATAGGTCTCCCCCACCGTCAGCTCCTCGATCAACGCATCCCACACAGGGCTGTCCGTCTCGGTTTCCTCAAGCATCTGAAAATACCATTTCAGGTCGTTTTGGGCGCTCTCCTTGCACAGCATGGTGATGCCCCGCCCCAGGGCATTTCGCCTTTTGACCCCGAACAGCATGCCGGTCCGCTTAAGGATCAACGTTTGAAATGCCTCATACTGATCATTGCTCAGAAAAAGTTCCAATTTCGGCACCGTATTCAAAAACTCCGTCATCGATTTGCCTCAGATTCGTCAAATTCAATGAGCGCTCCGGTATCGAGCTCATCGGCTTCCAGAACCAGATACACCTCATCATTTTTTCGAATGACCGCGTTTAACAGCGGGGACTCCTTCACCGTGCCCCCCGGTTTCGAAAAGTAATCCTCGGAAACAGCGACCACCTCTTCCACGGTTTCGGCAATGACCCCCAGCTTTCGGTTTTGAGTTTGCATTACCAGAATTCGATGGTCCGGATGGGCTCTTTTCGGCGACAACCCCAGCCTTTTTCTGAGACTGATAACCGGCATCACCCGGCCATGCAGGTTGAGGAGGCCTGAAATCCACTCCTGCGCTTCGGGCACCGGGACGAGTGCCGCCATTCGAATCACCCTCTCCACCTTTTCAAGAGGAAAGGCGAGCTGCCGATCACCGATGCGAAATGTGAGAAAATGCAAAGCGGTTTTAGTTGCATCCGGTGCCAATGTTTCCCGCAACTCCGGCTTTTCATCCGAGGTCGCTTTTGCTCTTTTCGTCATCGTTTTTTTCTCCACCTCATGTTTTTTTGGCCCAAAACCTATTCAATTTCATCATCCACAATGAGCACATTACGAATGGTGGTGTAAGATGTTTTATCGGTCCGGCTCCTGGTTTTCATACGCAATTTTGTAAATCTGATCAAAGACTACCGGGTAGCCGAGGGCAGGGTGAATCGGTCTTCCGCGAACAGTTTCAAGCAAGCACTCGCCACCTGGGGGTCATAAAACTTTCCGCTGTTCTTTGAGATTTCCCCCAAAGCAATGGGGAGGCCCAGGGCCGCCCGGTAGGGCCGGTCGGAGGCCATGGCTTCCACCACGTCAGCCACGGCCAGGATTCGTGCTTCAATGGTGATTTCCTCCCCGGAAAGACCCAAAGGGTAGCCGGAGCCGTTCATGCGTTCCTGATGCTGCACTACAAACCGGGCGACAGGCCATGGAAAGGGGATGTCTTTCAGGATGTCGTATCCATCTTGGGGATGGCATCGGATCATTTCCATTTCCGGTTCGCTCAGACGCCCTGGTTTGGTCAGGAATTCCGAGGGGACGGATATTTTGCC
>JAJDOH010000180.1 GCA_022340265.1 Deltaproteobacteria bacterium
ATCAACCGTTCCAGAGTCCTTTCCACCTGAAATCCACCTTTCCTGCATCGGCATATGTAACATCAACTGTGGGTTCTGTAATTATAAAAACAGCATCGCCAGACAGAATTACGTTCAAACTGAAAAGGTTCATGAAATGGACTATCTTCGGCATATACAGACTCTCCGCCTCTCAAGCGGACTTGGCGAACCCTCTTTGAATCCGCGGCTATCTGAAATTATCCGTATCATTTCAACAACCTTTCCGCACATTCAGCTGGGCTTTTTCAGCAACGGCATTGCTTTGAATCATAATGGTCTGCTGGATGCCATTGTCGGCAGATTAAATTGGATGAACATCTCCCTGAATGCTGCGTCCCCCGAATCTTATCGGCTGCAATGCGGTACGAACGCTTTTGAACGGATTTCCGCAAACCTTTTACAGCTGCTTGCAGCCAAAAAGGCGCATAATAACCTGATGCCCCTGGTCATGGGTTCCATGGTGCTCAACCGCAGAAATCTATGGGACCTGCCCAAAATGCCCGCACTCTACCGCCAGCTGGGCATAGACCGTCTGACCGTTTTCCCTTTCTCCGCCCTGGGCTACCATGACCCCTCAAAGTTCGGACCGAACGATACTCTGGCCACCTGTACGGAGCATTACGAACCAATTTACGAAAAAACCATCAGATCCGCCGAAGAAAATCGGGTCACACTTGAAATTCCTTCGCCCCCGACAAACATCGAACCCTCTTTTGGGATGCCCCCGAGGAGCTTTTACGACTTTGCTCATATCGAATCCAATCAATGGCCATTGGGGCGGTTTCTGACGGATTTTGAATTTGAAAATTCAGCAAAAAACCATTGTGAATTCCTGTGGCGTTATGCTGCAATAGGGAGCACCAACAATACCGGGCACAGCCCGGATGAAACCCATTTCATTTATCCGTGCGTGGGACCGCTTTCAAGTGTAGACCTCTCTCGAAGAACCGCTTTCCGATTTCAAAAGCAAAAAGACTTCCTAAAACTCTGGCAGAATCCGGTTTTGACCATTCTGAGAAAAGCGCAGCACCAGCCAGGAGTCTGCAAGGTTTGTGATTTGTGTCGATCCAGGGACGTGCGGAATCCGAAATATTTTCGAGAACTGGAGGAGGCAGTCGCCCGATTTGTGGTGTCTCACGGAACTATTGAAGGAAAGGTGGAATAAGTCTCTATAATACGGGAATTTCCAGATAACTTTCAAAATCATTGCACCTCTCAGCGTGCGCTACCCGCTCGAAGGTTTCCCCAATGGCTTCGATGGTTTGTTTCATGATTAGATCATCGTGGGCGTATGACGGCAGCATAATGCCGTTATAGGTGGTGATACCCTGTTTCAGAAGCTCCTGGATATATAGGGTGCGTTTCAATCTTAACCGGTCGGGATCCGCTTCACGAAAGATCACTGCCATTCGAAAGGGTGGCCCTTTACATTCTGCATTCACTCTGTTTTTTTCGCAGAGGCTATTTATCTCCTGTTTAAGCTTCGTACCGTAATCCCAGACCTTTTGGGCGACCGGTTCGGAGCGGTAGATCTGAATAGCTGCTTTTGCGGCGCCAAAAGAATAGATCTCCCCCTTGAAAGTTGGACCGTAATGGCTCCGTTCCATGGCCCGCTCGAAAATGTGAGCCCTTCCCACCAACGCTGAAAGCGGCATTCCCGAAGCGATAGCCTTTCCCAAACAAGCAAGATCCGGCACAATCCCGGTGGCTTTCTGAACACTCCCGGAAGGATACCGGTACCCTGTGATAATCTCATCGAAAACCAGAAGCGCACCGGCCGATCTCGCGGCTTCCGCAATGGCTGCCAGAAAATCGCGGTCCGCGTCCTGTTCAGGTCCCTGTATGCTTTCCCCCGGTCCCGAAGGCTCCAGCATCACGGCAGCCAGATCTCCCTTATGTTCCCTGAAAAGACGGAAGAAGTCCTCTTTGTCATTGAAACGGAATCGGTGAATAAGCGGTTCCGGTCGCTCAGGTACTCCGGTAACTTCAAAAAGTTCAGCTTCAACCCAGAAATCCTGCCAGCCATGGTAACCACAACATAGAATGATTCTCTTTCCGGTGTAAATACGGGCAAGCCTCGCCGCAACGGTGCAAACATCGGAACCGTTCTTTCCAAACACAACCATTTCAGCGCAAGGGATGTCTTCGGTCAGCATCCGTGCCACATCCATTTCCAGAAAGCTTGGAAAAGGGGTTAAAGGCGGCATTTCAAGCACATCAGCAATGGCCCTCTGAATCCGGTCATCCCCATAGCCCAGAATCGTACTGCCCCAGGCCATAATATAGTCAATGTAGCGGCGGCCTTCCTGGTCCCATAAATGGCATCCTTTGGCTTTTGAAACGAAAAGTGGGAAGGTTTTCCCTTCGCTACTTCGTCCAACCCCTCCTGTGGGCCGGTAATGCCATGGATTAACGTTTACGGCAGTTTCACAGCAATAGCACGTTGCGGAATCCTCCGGGTTACGGCAAACCAATGTGAGCGACAGAGGCACCACCCCTTTTTCACTGAACCAGGCAACGCCCTGGGCCACCAGTTCGAGTTGCAACCGACAAGCCCCCTCTTTTTTGGGAACATTTAATGGAAAACAAACCGTGGTTCTTTCGCCCGGCTGAATTAAATTTCGCGGCATTGGGAAGGTTCCGGCCACCCGCTCATCCAGCTTTAGCACCAGATCGATGCGACTCACATCGGGGTCATCCCGTTGCCAGGGAAGATTCCCGGTGTTTTCAAGGGTAAGTTTCGCTCCGAAAGTGATGCCGGCCGCCAGTTGATCCGGAATGTTATGATGCACATACTGAACATCGTATTGCCATTCGCTATCGACCTTTTCATTCCTGAAGACTGAAGGGGGCGAGAACCGACCGATTTGTTTCTTCATGCGATGGAGCAAGGTTCGAATTCCGATCATGCACGAATCCCTTTTCCTTTTGAGAATATTTGAGAGGCGAAATTACTGAACATACCGTTCCCGAAAACTTGCAGTTCGCTTTCAAAGAGAAGCGTCCGATCACCAGGAAGTGCTGCATCTTTTCCGCCGATTAGCTCAACACGTAAACCATATCGTCTACACCGGTAAGGGGCTTTCAGTTCGAACACCATATATGTCCTGTCCCCGGGCGGCACATTTCTCCTCAAAGGGACCGTTTTGAAAGATTTCCCGTTCATGGAAACAGAGAGGAAGACAAAATCGCCTTTTTCGTTTTCAAACGGTGACAACCAGATTTGGGCTCCTTTGTTTATCAAAAAAACGCGACATATTTTAGTTTCGCCGGCGGCAATGGCCTGAGGGATCTCTCTGGAAATAATTTGTACGCTAAGCGGACCTCGGATCAATACTTCCGGACTCGTCCCATCCAGGGCAATCCGGTTTTCAGAACGCAGCCTAAGCATCCTTTCGTGCACCCGGATCAATGCGTTGGGGATGTCAATGCCGTGAGGACAGTGACAGGTCCTTTCATCACAGGTCCGGCACATGGAAATAGACCATGGGTGAAGATTGAAATACCGAAGATCATCTATGGTCTCAAATGGTTCCGATGGATAGCTGGAAATATAGGCATCCCTGAACAACCAGGAAATGGGCAGGTTTTTGCTGCAGTAGCGCTCACACATGCCACAGCGGCGGCAAAGCCCGCTTTTAAGTGTTTCTAAAGCTTTACTGATTTCATGAATGGGGCTGTTTCCACTGTGTCTCACATCCGGCACATGCCCGGCCCGGGCGTTTTCATCCGCCTCTTTTACCGAAGCAGTCCCCGGAACAACGGCTGTAACCGCCGGATTTGCCAATATGGTCCGCAGCTGCCGGGTGGCTGAAATTGGTTTCGAAGGACGTGCAAATGCGTAGTAAGGGGGAAAGGCCCTGCTTTTTGAAACAAGGCCTCCGGCGAGCGGTTTCATGATCAGCAGACTGACCCCTTTTTTCAGGGCCAGCGGAAAAACGGCTCTTTTGTTTTCATCGATGTTCTCAATCTTTTTGTGGTCTGTCGGACAATAGGAAAGCAGATGAAAACCCAAAAGATTGTAGGCCATCATCACGGCGTCAAAACGGCCGGAATCAATCAAACCGGATATGTATTCAGCAGTCCCGTGAGTGGTGCAAAATATGCCGGCCAGCCGACCTTCCGCTTTTTTCTTTTCCAGAAAACTGACCATGCCGTCGGGTCCCCACACATCTTCACCCAGATATTCCCGGTCGTCGATACAGGCAATACCGAACATTTCGAGATGCTTTTTCCCCAGTATTCGGCATGTGTTCTCAAAAAGGTACTCAAAATGGGCCATATCCCCGTACCCCTGAGAAAGCATGATGACATCTTTTCCATATTCCCGAATCGCTCTGGCCACCAGATTCTGAGTTCCGTCATAATCCGGCGCGGCATGCACCCAGTTGACCCCCAAACGAAAGCCTCGTTCCAGGGTTTTTAAAACTTGTCGTTCCGAAACGAGCCGCAACTGGCACGAACCAAACCCTACGACACTCAGATAAATATCCGTTGATGCCACGCGCTTATAACTCATTTTGGACAATGGAAATCGCCTCTGAAGTCTCATTGTGAAACAATCAGTATTCAATCCCTTTTCTGGCTTTAACACCGATTTTATAGGGGTGTTTGATCTCCTTCATTTCCACAGCCAATGCGGCGGCATCCACTATTTCCGGATGGGCATAACGTCCGCTCAACATCAGACGGAGTTCTTTTGGAATAGTCGCAATCAGGTCCAGCAGCTCCTCTGGGCTAATGAAACCGTAATTGACGGCGATATTGATCTCATCCAGTACCACCAGTCCATAACGGCGGGACGTGACGATTTCCTTCGCACGCCTCCAGGCTTCTCTAGCCGCCTCTTTGTGGTCCGTGTTCACATCAGGATTTCGTTTGCCCACCAGTCCTTTTCCCATGGATTGAATTTGCATACCGGGCACGTTTTGGGAAGCCATGACTTCCCCATAAAGCCTAGGGCTCTTGATAATCTGAAGCATAAAGGAAGGGACCCCTGCACTGCTCATAAGAAGTGCCTTACCGAGACAATAGGTGGTCTTTCCCTTACCTCTGCCCGTTACCACTTCAACGAGGCCGCCGTGCGCGCTGGGTGTTTCCCTGTGCACCTTCATTTCCGTTACGAGATGGGCCTTTTCAAGGATTTCATTCACAGAATCGGATCCAGTCAAAAGCAATTCCACATGCATTGCTTTTTCACGTATCAGTTTCAGGATCTCGTTTACGGAAATCAAGTCCTTTAACACCAGGTCCAAAACACCATCCAGTACAACGATATCATATCCGCCTGATAAAGCAGCCTTTGCGGCACTTTGAAAAGC
>JAJDOH010000062.1 GCA_022340265.1 Deltaproteobacteria bacterium
ACGGTTCTGGCCCGACTCTTCAGAGATTGCATATTTGTGTATTCAATTTTCCTTTCTGCCCGGGCAGGAAGGTGTTTTCAGGATGATCGAGAATGCGTTTGGAAAAAAATGAAATGTTGTCTGTTGTTATCAGTCGTGTGCTCAATGCGCTGGTGGATTTTCTGGGGTTTATCCCCATTCGATTCGGGCAGCTCCTGGGACGGTTGCTGGGAGGTATTCTGGGGATTGCAGCGGTAGGGCCCATGAAGTCCTCATTAAATGGCTTGCGAATGGTATTCGGGGATCGTATGTCGGAAAAAGATTTAAAAAAACTGAACCGGCATATTGTGATCCACTTTGCACAAATGCTTTTTGAGGTGCCGCACGTTTTGAAATTAAATATGCGCAATCTGCACCGATACGTCTATTTTGAAAATGAACAGGCATTTACGGATGCACTGGCGAAAGGAAAAGGGTGTTTTATCCTCACCGGCCATTTTGGAAACTGGGAATTCATGAGCGCCGCCATTACCCTGCGGTTTCAAACGGACGGCATTGCGGTGGCCCGCCCGGTGGATTTCGCACCCGCTGAAGAACTCTTAATCCGTTTGCGGACCCACTTTGGTACTGAAATTATTCCCAAAAAGAAGGCCATGAAAAAACTTTTGATGGGCACTCGCAAGAACAAGACCATGGGGATTCTGCTGGATCAAAATGTTGACTGGTATGAAGGTGTTTTTGTGCCCTTCATGGGGAAACTGGCCTGTACCAACAAAGGCCTGGCACTGATTGCCATGAAAACCGGCGCGCCGGTCATCCCCGTCTTCAGCGCGCGACAGCCCGATGGTCGGTACCGTGTGGTGTTTGAAAACGAGGTTGAACTGGTTCACACCGGGAGCAAACTGTCCGATACGGAAGAGAATACGGCATTATTCAATCGGATTTTTGAAAAATACATTTACTGGTATCCCGAGCAATGGTTCTGGTTTCACAAACGGTGGAAAACCAGGCCCAGCTGCCCCTTTCCACGCCAATGAGAAAAGGGCGCCGGAAGCGGCTGTGACTCCGCGTAAGAACCAAAGACATAAACGGGTCAAAAGAGGCTTATTTCAGGCATTGATGGCAAATTTGATGAAGGTTTTGCATTGAATCATCACCATGACAGAGGAATTGACAAAGCTCGGGTGCAGCGAATCCTCATTCGTGCCACCAATTGGGTGGGGGATGCCATCATGACCTTGCCGGCCCTTGAAGCGGTCCGGGAGAATTTTCCCGGCCGATATATGGCGGTGCTGGCAAAGCCCTGGGTGGCACCTCTATTTGAAAATCATCCCGCGGTTGACCAGGTGTTTGTTTTTGACAAAGGCAGCGGCAAATTAAATGGATTTTCCGATATATGGCGGATCAGCCGTCTGATTCAAAAGGAGCACTTTGATCTGGCCATTCTTTTTCAAAATGCTTTTGAAGCGGCCTTCTTGACCTTTATGGGCCGGATCAAAAACCGTGTCGGGTATAAAACCGATGGCAGAGGCTTCATGCTCACCCATGGCGTGCTCCGAGATGAGAAGGTGCTTGGCATTCATCAGGTGGGGTACTATTGTGCGATTTTGCGTGCCATGGGGTGGCCTGCCGAAGAGAAGGACCCTGTGCTTCATGTGGACGTTGAAATACAGCGGCAGGCCAAAGCGATTTTGGAAGCGGAGGGAATTGATCCAAAGGATTTCATTGTGGGGTTGAGTCCCGGGGCTGTTTTCGGAAGTGCAAAACGCTGGCCGCCGGAACGGTTTGCCAGAATCGGTGATCAGATGATTGAAAGGTGGGGTGCCAAAGTTCTTGTGTTCGGCAGTAAAGGGGAAAAGGCCATCGGAGATGGGGTTTGCAGGGCGATGCAGCACGAGGCCTTGAATCTTTGCGGAAAGACATCTCTGGAAGTGGCCATGGGTGTCATGCGCCTTTGCCGATTTTTTGTGACCAACGACTCGGGACTGATGCATATGGCGGCGGCACTCGGGATCCCCACCGTGGCCGTGTTCGGTTCCACCGATCATCTGACCACGGGCCCCAGAGGTCCCAAAACGAGAATTGTAAGGCGCCCCGTGTCGTGTGCGCCCTGTTTGAAACAGGAATGTCCCACCGATCACCGGTGCATGCTGGGTATCACACCCGAGGCGGTCTGGGAAGAAATGGAAGCGCTGAGGAGGGATGTTTCTTGAAAAAACCGGCTGTTTTTATGGATCGGGACGGTACCGTCAATGAGCAGATGGGATATATCAACCATCCGGATCGCTTTGTGCTGCTGCCTGGGGTTGGAAAGGCAATTCACTTGCTCAATGAGGCCGGGTTTCTGACCATTATCGTGACCAATCAGTCCGGGGTGGCGCGGGGGTATTTCCCGGTGGATCTGGTTTATCAGGTGCATGAGAAGATGAAGCGCCTCATAAAAAAGGATGGGGCAACCCTTGACGGCATCTACTTCTGCCCCCATTATCCCCAGGGAAAGGTTTCGCCTTATGGCACGCCATGTGACTGTCGAAAGCCCGGCATTGGTTTGATTCGGGAGGCGGAAGCATCATTTGATATTGATATGGATAATTCTTGGGTGATCGGAGACCGCTCTACGGACATTAAAATGGCTCACCGGGCCGGCCTGAAAGGCATTCTGGTCAAGACCGGCTATGGTAGGGGGGATCTGAAATATGTCTTTCCCGAATTTCCGTTTCAGCCCTCTCATGTGGCGGAAGACCTTCTGGATGCGGTAAAGTGGATTCTGGGTTGAAAGTTTCATTAAACAAGAACGTGCCGCTCCAAATTCTCATGGTCAAGTTGAGTGCCATCGGCGATGTGGTGCACACCCTTGCCTTTCTGGACGTGATTCATCAGAATTTTCCCCTGGCCAAAATCGACTGGGTGGCGGAAGAGAGCGCCGCGGGAATTATCGCGGGGCATCCGGTGATTCGTCGGGTGATCATTTCGAGGAGGAAATCATGGCGGCGCCAGCTGTTTGAGGACCGTCAATATAGAAAGGTTTTTCGCGAGATATCATCTTTTACAAGTGACCTTCGACGAATTCGCTACGACTGTGTGATTGATTTGCAGGGGTTGTTAAAAAGCGGTATCCTGACCGGACTTGCAAGGGGTACGCGAAAGGTGGGGATGGTGGGAGGAAGGGAAGGAGCATCCCTTTTCTTAAAAGAACCGCCCGTCTGGGTGAATTACCATCAGCATGCCATAGACCGTTATCTGGAAGTGGCAGCGTATCTGGGATGTGAATGGGAACGCTGGAGCAACCGCATTCCGGTGTCTCCGGCTGATCGCCAGGCTGTGGAGAAACTGCTTGCGTATCACGGGTCCAAAGGTGAGGACCTGGTGGCCATCAACCCCATGGCCAAATGGAAGACCAAGCTGTGGGAACCGGAACTTTTTGCCGATCTGGCGGACCGGATCATGACGGCGTTAAACTGCCGGGTGGTTTTCACGGGGAGCGGTGAAGATCGGCCGGTGATCGAAAACATCCTTTCAAGAATGAAAAACCGACCGTTGAATCTGGCAGGGAGAACCGGACTGAAAGAGTTGGCCTTTTTGTATGACCGATGTCGAGTCCTCGTTACAACCGATACGGGACCCATGCACATGGCGGCTGCCATGGGATGTTGCGTGGTGGCCCTTTTCGGACCGACATCTCCCCTCAGGACCGGTCCCTACGGTCCCGGCCACAAGGTCGTGACCTCGGGGGCTGACTGCAGCCCCTGTCTAAAGAAAAGCTGCGAAAATTGGACTTGCATGGGAAATATCACCGTGGGTAGCGTCTACAAAGCTGTGAAAGAGACGTTTGAGCGAGAACTGCATCAGGAAGCCGTAATATCAATGAAAAAAGGAGGTTGAAATGGCCATCAGCAAAGAACTGCTCGATATCCTGGCCTGTCCCAAGTGCAAGGGGGATATCTATTTGACGGAATCAAAAGACGGACTCATCTGCGATCAATGTAAGCTCTTATATGAAATCAAGGATGATATCCCCATTATGCTCATTGATGAAGCAAAGCCGTTGGACTAAGTTCTGTCATTCGTTTCATAAAACTGAATAAATCAACGCATGGCAGAGGCTTGAGGTCCCCTCACTTTCCCCATGCCTTCGATTTTATTAGCCTTTACGCGGTCAGTCCGTGAGGTGACTTCAATGAAAGCTTGGAAGATAGTCCTGACATCCATTTGCCTTGCTGGGGATGAATCGTCACATCGTCTGGACGGATGGAAAATGGGTGGACCTCAAAATTGATATTGAAACCATAAAGGTAAAAGGGCAGGATGACATACAATTAAAAGTAAGACGTTCAAAGCACGGACCCATATTGAATGATGTCATCGACACGATCAAGGATCAAAAAGAACCGATCGCCCTCACTTGGGCATTTCATGATTTTGATAACAATATGGGGGCCGGATATTACGGGATTGCCCACGCCAAGGACGCCTTTGACGCCGGGGAAGCCGTGCGGTTCTTAAAAGCGCCGGGGCTCAATTTCGTACTGGCCGATATGGCAAGGAATATCGCATGGTGGGCTTCTGGGGTTATTCCCATCCGTCCGGCCCATGTGGATCCAAATTTTATCTTGGACGGGGCCAGCGGAAAGGACGATTATCTGGGGATCTATTCTTTCGACAAGAACCCCTAGATAATTAATCCTTCATCGGGGATTATTGTATCCGCCAACCAGCAGCCCCAGGATTTCGGTACCGGTGTGGTTCCGGGGTATTACAATATTGATAACCGGGCCTTTCAGCCATTGTCAGTCCTGCTTGCAGATAGTGGTGACAACCGTTCTTTTTCTTTCCGATATATAATTTTAGAGATGCACTCGAAAGAATAAAGGCAACCGAAAAGAGTGAAGGCGATGAGTAAAACGACCCCGGTTTTTATACCTCGGGCAATATTGCCTGCAGATTCCATAATGGGAAGTCCTGGAGCACGGAAAAGGATGTCTTTCAAAAACCGGAAAACTCTGCTGATTTCCATATTACCATGGCAGACGGCAGAATTCATCGTTTCTGGCTGAAGTGGCACTATTCCAAACTCATCCATGGACCGATGCATGTGAATGATGCACCGCGTACTGGAGAACAAAGAATGGACTGAGCTAAAACGGGTGCCTGAAGCTTCCAATGCGGACCGTTCCTTTGCTGCATATGCCGGGCCGGGCGGTCGAATGGAGCTTGCCTGGGGCCAGAATACCATGGGGAATGATTTGACAGGCTGGGTGGATGGAACGTCACCCGGCCTTGTCTTCTTCCGCTTTCTTTAAATGTCAAGAGCATCCCATTCACCACGGGTTCGAAGTGAGGCCTAACTCGTCATGATAAAGAGAGGTTTCATTTCAAAACTCTTGTATTGAGGGCGCAGACGTTCGACATCGTAGTGCTCCTGCACGTTGACGATTTTTTTCGAACTTACGACAACCTCAATCGGCATGTTGTCATATCTTCCGTTTTTCAGCACCACGAGACGGCCGTGGATTTTTCCGAGGATCAGATCCAATGCCAGGTTGCCGTAGGCCATGGGAACAATCGAATCTATGGCATCAGGGTCTCCGCATCGAACCAGATACCCCAGCTTTTGATTAATGATGTCGATGGGTTTTCCCTTGTTGTGCTTGGCAGCGCGTTCTCTCAATTCGGAAGAGACGAGGTCGCCGATGCCGCCAAGCTTTTTGTGGCCGTACATATCCGTCCTCGCCTCCTTGAATATCATCTCGCCCCCCTCGAACATGGCGCCTTCCGAAACCAGCACAACAGAATACCTGCTGGGATTTTTAAACCGGTCCTGGGCTAGAAGTTCCGTGAGAAGTTCAACGTTGAATTTGTATTCGGGTATGACACAACGGTTCGATGCGCCCGCCATGGCGGGAAGCATCGCGGTAAAGCCGGCGTAACGCCCAAAAACCTCAAGTACCAGGAACCGTTCATGAGAACCCGCGGATGTACGCAGGCTGTTGGTCATGGAAATAGTCCGAGTAACGCAGGTGCTGAACCCGATACAGTAATCCGTTCCGGGGACATCGTTATCCATGGTTTTCGGGATGGCTACGATACGGACGCCCTCCTGGTGCAGCCTCACTCCATAACTGAGCGTATCGTCACCCCCGATCGGGATGAGATAATCCACTCCCAGAAAATCCAGATTTTTCAAGACCTCCGGTGTTAGATCATTTATCTCATTGTTGTATCTGTTCTGTAAGTGGCCAGGGACATTATCCCTGGGAATATGGCTGGGACGGGTTCGAGAAGTGTGCAGGAAGGTGCCCCCCGTGCGTCCCACCTTATTGACTATTTCTTCGGTAAGGACTTGATAGTTCTCTGTGTTATCGGCGGCCTTGTCGGGGATCATTTCAATGATTCCCTCCCAACCATGCCGGATTCCGATAACCTGATACCCCTCACGAATGGCCCGGATTGTGACAGCTCGAATAGCGGGATTCAGACCCGGCACATCTCCTCCTCCCGTGAGGATTGCAATAACGCCTTTCTTTCTATTAATATTTGCCATTTTATAATCTCCGTTCACATCATGTTTAAAACATCGTACTAAACTAATGCGGGCGTAGCCCACATTAGAGTGATATATCCAAATGATATTACTTAACTTTTGTTCTTCAATAGCCTGTTAAAGATAGCAGGTACATCAAACAAGTATCTCCAAGTTTCCCGACCACGATTTTCGTATATGAGTAAAGAATCTGTCTTTGCATTCCGATTCACCACCTACCAGTAGGGTAATTGCCAGTCCTCTTGTTCCTTTTTATCTAATGGTATGACGGGTCCTTTAGAATCCAGCAACCCATCCCAATTGGTGCGGTCTTTCATTTGGGTCCTGTTTTTTTCCGAAAGGATCTCTTTTCCTTCCCTGATTTGCCACCCCCCTCCCAGCCCCTTGTATGCGGCCACAAGATTTGTACTGACCTGTCCGCTGACATCCGTCAAACGATTCGATTGCGTGGCCAAAAAACGTTCGGAATCCAGCACCCTTTGATAGTCAATCAGCCCCTCTTTATATTGCACTAAAGAGATTTCCACCGAACGTTCGGCCGCGGTGACGCTGTCTTTTAAAAAGCTCTCCTCTTCCCTGGAACATGTAAAGGCCACGAGGGCATCTTCTACCTCACGCTGGGCGTTTAAAACGGTATTCTTGTAAGAGACAACCAGCTGCTGAAGGCGCGCATCTTCCACCCGCACCCGGTTTCTGATGCGCCCGTAATTGAAAATGTCCCAGTTGAAGCCGGGACCCACGCTCCAATACAAGCTCTTATAACTGAATATATCGCCAAGTGAACTCTGGCCGAAGGCCGAAGTTATGTCCGTTGAACTCCATCCAATGGATCCAAACAGATAAAAATGGGGGTAGAGGTCCGCCTTGGCAACTCCGATCTGAGGACTTTGGGTGGCGATTTGCAGCTCTGCCAGGCGAATATCCGGTCGACGTCTCAAAAGATTGTTGGGAATATCGATGATGACCGCTTCCGATGCCGTTGGAATTGCAATGGGTCCCTCCAGCATGGCTTTCAACTCCCCCGGCAGCACACCCAGCAAGATGGCCAGAGCGTTTTGGGCCCTGCGCAGGGCGGATTCAAGCCGTGGAACCAGGGCCTGGGTATCCCGCAGCAGTGACTTGGCCTGGGTCACATCCAGTTCCGAAACAGCGCCCTCTGTGAAGCGGACCTGGGCGATCCGCAGGGATTCTGTCTGCAATTTGACATTTTCCCCGGCGATCATGATCTGTTTTTCCAAAGTGCGTATCACGATGTATGTTCGCGCCACTTCAGCCGTCAGTGACACGAGAACGTTGTCATAGTTGGCAACGGTCGCCTGCAGATTGGCAACCCCGGTTTGCACGGAACGACGAAATTTTCCCCAGACGTCCAACTCCCATGTGGCATCGAACCCTACGCTCAGCGCATTGAAACTGCCGTCGATAAAGGGAATTTCGGCATCCGTACTGAGCTTGTTGTTCAACAGACCGCCGGAAACCGATTGCTGCTGGGGGTACAAGGTGCCGATGGCAATACCCAATTGAGCCCGTGCCTCATAAATACGGATACCGGCGATCTGCAGGGAAAGATTCTGCTCATAGGCTTTTTCCACCAGGTTGTCCAGAACAGGATCTTCAAACACGCACCACCACTTGCTATAGTCGGTTTCACCGGCGCTGAGGCCCGGCACCTGCGTCTCCGTCCACTTCTCCAGTAACGGCGCATCGGGCTTTACAAAATCAGGCCCCACCATGGTGCAGCCACCCATGAACAACGCGATGGCAACCCATGACAGACTCAGGGGCTTGAGCCATGTTTTGAAGCACCCCTCCCGGTTCTTGCCGGTTATTGCATCCACTTTTCCGGTGTGCATGGTTTTCTCCTTCCTCAACCCGTCACACGGGGTGCCGGTGGTTTAACCCGAAAAAAGAGGCTGTAAAGTACCGGGACGTAATTTAGCGTAAACATACTGCCGATCCCCAGACCGAAAAACATGACCGATGCCATGCCGTAAAAAAGCGGATCATGATTGATGATCAGCGGTGAAAATCCCAGCATGGTGGTCGAAACCGAAAGCAGGATCGGCCTGAATCGGCTGACGGCAGAATTGACGATGGCATCATAGGGGTCCTGACCGTCGCGCTTGTTTTCCTCTATTTTGTCGATCATCACGATACCGTTGTTCACAATG
>JAJDOH010000183.1 GCA_022340265.1 Deltaproteobacteria bacterium
AAGCGAGGCGAACAATGAAGAAGATAGCACCTTCAATTCTGTCGGCCGATTTCACCCGGCTGGGTGAAGAAATTCAGGCCGTTGTAAAAGCAGGGGCCGACTATCTCCACATAGATGTGATGGATGGTCATTTCGTTCCAAACATCACCATTGGGCCGTTGGTGGTCAAGGCGGCGAGGCCGATTACGGATATTCCTTTCGATGTGCACCTCATGATTTCCCAGCCGGAGCTGTACATAGAAGAATTTGTCAAAGCGGGTGCCAATATCATCAGCATTCATGCGGAGACGGCCGTTCACCTGCACCGGACACTCTGTCATATTCGCGACTGTGGTGCCAAGGCGGCTGTGGCACTAAACCCCGCTACGCCCGTGAGCGTACTGGATCACGTGATGAACCAGCTCGATATGGTGTTGATCATGAGTGTCAATCCCGGTTTTGAAGCGCAGAAATTTATTCCCGAAGTCCTTCCAAAAATCAGCACACTGCGGAAAAAAATCGATAAACTGGGTCTGAATATCGAAATCGAGGTGGACGGCGGCATCAACCATGAAACCATCGGGCGTGTTTCTTCTGCGGGCGCCGATGTTTTTGTAGCCGGTTCGGCCATTTATCATAGCAAAGATTATGCTGCAACGATTCAAGATCTGAAACAGAACATGTAAAACTGAAATCTGTTTACAACCCGAAATTTGCGATGCTATAAATTGATCCCATGCCGTAAAAATTCCGGAAATCAGGGAAATTCTCCATGCACATAGGCGAACTGGAAGACACACATGTTTCAGGGGCTGGGCTCATTGCAGCCTTGGACCGTTTTTCCAATGCAAGGATTGCCGTTTTGGGCGACATTATCATGGATGAATTCATCTGGGGTGATGTGTCCCGCATTTCTCCGGAAGCGCCCGTGCCTGTCCTGGAGGTTGAACGGGAAACAAAACTTCTGGGCGGTGCTGCCAATGTGGTCCGCAACATGGCTGCGCTGGGTGCTGATGCAATCCTGTGCGGCGTGGTGGGAGATGACGACATGGGAACGGAAATCCTGTCATCGCTTGCGCATATGGGGCTGCCATCCCATGGCGTGGCCATTGAAAAAGGTCGTCCCACCAGTATTAAAACAAGGGTCGTGGCGCGTAACCAGCAGGTCGTTCGATACGATCGGGAAAGCAGAGCCGCTATTCGTGCTGAAAGCGTTCAAAGGATACTTGATTTTGCAGCAGCCGCATTTGCCGACATTGATGCAGTGGTGATTTCCGATTATGGCAAAGGAGTGATTTCCGCGCCCCTTATGAAGGGTCTGCGGTCGATGATCGGTACCCGGTCCATTAATCCTGAAATGATTCTAACCGTGGACCCTAAAACCGGCAACTTCGAACATTACACCGGGGTGGATATCATAACGCCCAATCACCATGAAGCAGGGCAATTCTGCGGTTTCAAGATTGTTGATGACCAAAGCCTCAAAAAAGCCGGCCGTAAGATGCTGAGTACATTGAAATGCCGTTCCGTGTTGATTACCCAGGGCAAAGACGGGATGACCCTTTTTGAACAAAATGGGGAAATCACCCATATTCCCACAGTGGCCAAGAAAGTCTTCGATGTGACCGGCGCGGGAGATACTGTCATCAGTGCTATTTCGCTGGGACTGGCGGTGGGAATGGATTTAAAAACGGCTGCCTATGTGGCCAATGTCGCTGCCGGTATTGTGGTCGGTGAAGTGGGCACCTCGGCAGCTACAGCAAAAGCGGTAAAAGAAGCAATTTTGAAGGTATAAAATGAGTCCCCCCCTCGGGGAGTGCGACCCTTTTCGAAATCTTATTGAAGTAACAGGAAAAACACCCATGAGTCACCCGGAAACAGCCAGTCCCGTCAAATTGATCGTAAGCCTTTTCTCTTCAGAAAAGACCCTTTTAGAAAGTGTTATAAAGCAACTTTCCCATATCTACGGGGAAACGGACTGGATCAGCCCAGAGATCTTCTTTGACCGAACGCGCTACTATGAAAAGGAAATGGGATGGCCCCTCTACCGTCGATTTATTGCTTTTGCAAACCTCATTCCCCCTAAAACGCTGGTGGCCGTAAAGCTGCGAACCAATGAAATTGAAACCGCATTCCTGGAGGATCGGAAAAGACGCATCAACATTGATCCAGGCTACATTTGTCTTGAACGGCTGGTCCTGGCGACCGGTAAAAATTACATCCATAGGATTTACCTGGCAAACGGGATATATGCGGACTTGACGCTGGTATTTAAGAAAGGGGGATTTGCGCCGCTCAGCTGGACTTATCCCGATTACGCCGATCCGAAAGTGATTGCCTATTTTAATGCGGCCAGGTCCCGTTACCTGACGCAGTTACGGGAGGAGAACCCCAGTGACTAAAAGTATGACCGCCTATGGCAAAGGAGATTATCTGCACGATGGAAAGCGGTTTCTGGTGGAGATGAAATCCCTGAACAACCGCTACCGGGACGTTATTCTCAGATTGCCTAAGAATCTTCAGGGGTTGGAAAAAGAGCTGCGGGCCCTCATTGATTCAAAGATCAAAAGAGGACGTGTTGAAGTTTTTTTTCAAATCGAAACTACCCAGGAAGCGCCTCCCTATGCACTGGAACTGAATTTACCGCTGGTAGATGCTTACTTGAATATTTTTGATCAGTTATTGAGCCGTTCAAAGCTCAAACAGGAACTGCGCCTGGAAACATTGCTTCAAATGAACGATGTGGTAACCGTCAAAACGGAAGTGGAAAATGAAGAAGAAATGGGAAAAGCCCTTAACAGGACACTTTCCATGGGGCTTGATTCCTTGATTGAAATGAGAGAAAAAGAAGGTGCCGCCATTGAGACTGATCTCAGAAAAAGACTCGAAAGAATAAGCGGTTTTGTTGATGAAGTACGAGGCCGCGCTCCCGAAATCGTGAAAGCCTATCAAGCCCGTCTCAAAGAAAATGTGGAGAGATTGTGTCAGGAAGTAGCGGTGGACGCGGATCGCATTGCCCAGGAAGTGGCCATTTTTGCAGAACGATCCGATATTACCGAAGAGTTGGTACGGGTGGCGAGCCACATCCAACAGTTCGAGACCTATCTGGAAATAGACGATGTGGTGGGCAGAAGACTCGATTTTCTCATTCAGGAGATGAATCGGGAGATTAATACCCTGGGCTCCAAGTCCTCGGACGGCAATGTTTCCAGAATCGTGGTGGAAATGAAAGCGGAATTGGAAAAGCTGCGTGAACAGGTGCAGAATGTGGAGTAAAGGGAGTTTGCCCCATGAGTATTAAACTGGTGAATATCGGTTTTGGAAATGCAGTCGTATCAAGGCGGGTGATCGCCATTATTTCGGCTGGAGCAGCCCCGATCAAACGACTTCGCGACGAAGCCCGGGAAGAAAAACGGCTTATCGATGCCACCCAGGGAAGGCGCACCCGTTCCGTATTGATTACAGACAGCAACCATGTGATTTTATCCGCAGTACAATCGGAAACCCTTGCACAGCGGTTCAGCCCCGAAGGCAATATCCCTTCCCGGGAATTGGAAGAATGATCATGGGTGGACAGATCTTTGTTCTTTCGGCCCCCTCGGGTGCCGGCAAATCGACCATCGCCGAGGCTCTGATGAAACG
>JAJDOH010000100.1 GCA_022340265.1 Deltaproteobacteria bacterium
ATTCAAGGATGTTAAGGTCTTGTGGCTTTACGTGCATGCCCCCGGACAGATCTTCACCAGGAAGAAACCTTTCAAGACCCTTGCCGATTTGAAGGGGATGAAGATCCGCGCCACCAATCCCTATATACAACAGAGTCTAAAGGTCCTGGGAGCCTCCCCCGTATCCATCCCTGTGCCCGAGGTATACAGTTCTTTGGAAAGGGGCGTCGTGGACGGCACCGCCATGCCCTTCGAGGGCATGTGGGTTTTCAAGCAGTATGAAGTCGTCGATTACGGCACCATGTGTAACCTCTACACCATGACTTTTGCCATTGTCATGAACAAGAAAAGATGGGACGCTCTGCCCGCCGACGTAAAAAAGGTTTTCGAGGACAACATTGGTCTGGGCATGTCCAGGAAATCAGGAATTGTCTATGACAAGACCGAGGCGGCCCTCAAAACGAAGGTCATTGAATCCGGCGTAAAAATAAATGATCTGCCGTCGGCCGATCTTGCCAGTTGGAAGAATGAAGGGTACAAGATCTCTCAGAACTGGGCCAAGGAAATGGAGGCCAAAGGACTTCCGGGAAACGCGGTTTTAAAGGAAGCCCGGAGCCTGCTCGGTATGAATTAAACACGCCTTTTGGGTTGACTGGAAAAGATGCCTGTTACGGATAGGGGAGGGCATTGTGCCGAACGGCCCCGAAGGTCTCCTTGGGGCCGTGGTCTCCCCATATCGTGGATGATCGAACCTTAAAGCCAACCGTTTTGCTGTGAGGTCGAAAATTGCTCAAGACCCTTGTTAGAGGATTAGGCTCTCTCAATGTAGCGCTGGCCTATGCGGGTGGATACGTTCTTTTCGGCATGATGATATTGACCGTTTGCGACGTAACCGGCAGGTATGTATTTAACCTGCCCATCACCGGCGCCTATGAGATCAGCGAGGCCATGATGGTCACCGTGGTATTCTTTTTCATCGGCTATGCCCAGGCCGCGAAGGCGCATGTGGCCGTTGACCTGGTCGTTAATGTCCTCCCCGGGAAACTGAAAACAGTCATGGAAATCATCACGCAGTTGCTGTCGTTTTTGATGATGCTCTTAATTGCAGGGATGAGCGTCGTCAGGTGGCATGAACTCCTTGAAATAGGAGAGCATACACCCATCCTCGGCATACCTGTTTCACCCTTTTTTCTCATTCTTGCCACGGGTTGCTCGGTGTTTTGCGTGGAACTGGGAAAGAGAATTTTCAGATCAGTAAGAAACGGCTGAAATGTAAATCATGGACCCTACGCTGATCGGCATGCTTGGAATCGTGGTGCTCTTCCTTCTCCTTGCGACGGGGATATCCATCGGAATGGCCATGCTCATCGTGGGCTTTGTGGGATATTGTTTCCTCATGGGTGTGTCCCCGGGGTTGGCGCTTCTCAGCCTGGTGCCCTATTCCGCGGGCTCCTCCTATATGCTCACCGTCATTCCGCTCTTCATTCTCATGGGCCAGTTCGCGTACATCTCCGGAATTAGTGGGGACATTTACAAGGCCGTATATTCCTGGATCGGAAACCTTCCCGGGGGGCTTTCCATGGCCACAATTTTGGGCTGTGCGGGATTCGGCGCGGTAAGCGGATCGAGCCTGGCCACCAGCGCGACCATGGGAACGGTCGCCATTCCGGAAATGAAACGATACGGCTATGATCCCAAGTTGGCGACCGGTTGTGTTGCGGCGGGGGGAACTTTGGGGATTCTGATTCCGCCGAGCCTGGGATTCCTCATTTATGGCATTTTGACCGAACAGTCCATCGGGAAGCTTTTTATGGCCGGAATCCTGCCCGGGATCATGCTGGCCGGTCTGTTCATGCTGACGATTTTTTTGCAATGCAAAATCAAGCCGTCCATGGGTCCTCCGGGCGATTCCGTTCCCCTTAAAGATCGGATTCTATCTTTGGGAGGGATATGGGGAATGCTGGTGCTATTCCTCCTGGTGATGGGCGGTATCTATCTGGGGGTATTTACGCCCACAGAGGCCGGAGGCGTGGGCGCTTTCGGCGCTTTTGTCATCGCGCTGCTAAAGGGGAAACTGAGTTACAAGGGTATCATGGAGGCCCTTCTTGAGACGGGAAAGACCACTGCAATGCTTTTCCTGATTATCATCGGTGCGGAAGTCTTATCAAAATTTCTGGGTGCGACAATGCTGCCCATGAAGCTTGCCGACCATGTGGCGGGCCTCGCCTTTAACAAATATATCATTCTGACAATCATCATCTTCACATATTTGATCCTCGGTTGCGTCATGGACTGCATCGCAATAATGATTCTCACCACGCCCATCATCTTTCCCGTCGTCAGAGCTATGGGATTTGACCCCATATGGTACGGTGTGATCATGGTTGTTGTTTTGGAGGTGGGTTTGATTACGCCCCCGGTCGGGTTGAACGTCTTCGTCATCAGGGGCGTTTCAGGGGATATAGCGTTGGGAACCGTATTTGCCGGTATTATGCCCTTTTTGGCTGCCTGCATCGCAGCCGTTGTTTTGCTCGTAGTTTTTCCTGAAATCGCCCTGTTTATCCCGGGCCTTATGAAATAAGCCGAACATAAAAAGATATCATCTGTAAAATCAGAGGTGATAGATAGAAACACCCATCCGAAAGAGGGTCAAGAGGAGACTTTATAAATGAAAAATAAAAAACCAAATTTGAAGACCATCGAAGAGCCGGCAAGGCAGCTGGAAGTTTATCAGGAGGCAGAGGTTGTTGTGGTGGGAGGGGGTCCGGCCGGCGTCAGCGCAGCGGTGGCCGCGGCCCGCAACGGCGCGGATACGGTTCTCATTGAACGATACGGGCACCTGGGTGGAATGGCTACCGGAGGACTGGTGATTCTAATCCCCCATCTCAGCGACGGGACCGAACGGCTGGCCATCGCAGGGCAGCAAAAGGAGTGGCTGGATCGGCTGGCGCCTCTGAACGGCGTTATCCATCCCCCCGGGGATTCCATCGGATCATCCGATCCCAAACTTGTCAAACAATGGGGAGGCTACCGTTTCTTTGTGGTGGACGGAAAGATCCGGCTGTCCGCTTACGTGGATCCGGAAATGCTGAAGTGCGTTCTAAACGATATGGTGCTGGATTCCGGTGTCACACTCTGCCTTCACTCCTGGGGCTGCCGAGCACTGATGGATGGCGACAGCATAATGGGTGTGACCTTTGAGAGCAAAGAGGGGCGCAAAGCGGTTCTCGGACAGGTGATTATTGACGCTACCGGAGATGGCGATATTTTTGCATCGGCGGGCGCCGATCATGATGCAACCCTCGACCCTAAACTGAGATCGTCAAAGCTGGCACTGGTCTTCAGGGTCGGGAACATCGATTACGAAAGATTTCGTGCTTACAAAGGAAAGGAAACACAGACCACCTCCATTTACGAAACAGGTTCGGAAGAAAGCAGTTACGCCAAAACAATGGGAGAACTCAATCGCCTTGGCGGGTTCACGGTGACCATGCCGACACCCAGAAAAGACGTGGTTTGGTTTAACAATTGGATTCCCGATTTGAGCTGCCTGAATGTCAAGGATCTAAGCCGGATGGAAACGGAAACCCGCAAAAAGATGCTTCTCACCTACAATTTTTTTCGAGAGAACGTGCCCGGTTTTGAAGACAGTTTCATCCTGGATACGGCGTCCCAAGTGGGAACACGGGGTTCCCGAAGACTGATCGGAGAACATATCCTCACCGAGGACGAGTTGCGGTCAGGGACTGCGTACGAAGATACCATTGCGCTGTTTCCGCCTCTCACATGCAATGCCTCTCCGGAAAAGCCAAACCGTTGTATCCCCTATCGCTCTTTGCTCCCCCGCAATCTGGACGGTCTATTGGTGGCGGGACGTTGTTTTTCCTCCGACCTTGTGGCCAATGATATTATGAATCTCATCCCACCCTGTGTGGCCATGGGAGAGGCCGCAGGCACCGCTGCCGCATTGTCCGTGAGACATGGCGTGGCGCCGAGAGCGGTCGACTATACCAAACTGCGGGATCGCCTTGTGGATCAGGGAGTGCCCCTGCCGGAACTTCCTTAAGCCATGTTAAGGGTGTTAAAAAGATTGGTGCATAAAGCAAGAAAAACAGTTGCTTAAGCAAGAAAAAGTCTCTATAAAATATGTATTATTTGCAAAATAGTTCTACTTTAAGGAGACTTTCTCATGCATTTTAAGAATATCAAAGCGATAATCAGAAAACAACTGAAAACCAATTATCGGGACTGGAAACGACTGAAAAAGCGTGAAAAACGTGAGATTGCACAAAAAGTTCTGGACGAAGTGTTGGCAGAGTACGATTTCAAAAAGGAAGTTGAAACGGATAAGCTTGAATCGGGGGTATCCACTTCCCTCAGGTCAATACAATATATAGTGTTTGAAGCCCCTGCGCTTCAGCCGTGTCCAAGCACTTCCGTGAAGGATATTTACAGTCTTTGTTCAATTGCCTTTCGCAGTCCATCTTGGAGTGTATTAG
>JAJDOH010000148.1 GCA_022340265.1 Deltaproteobacteria bacterium
GTTTGGCATCAGAAGAAAAGATGTAGGCCTAACGTGGAGTACAACTCAAAACAATCTTGGAATAGCAGAATATATTAGCAAAGAAAAGGCATAAGTGTCAATAAAAAATAGAAAATTTGGTTTTTTACATCGATTCGGTGAGCATCCAAAAGTGATTTTCTGGTGCGAGAAAGGGATAAAAATTCTTGACAAAACAGGGGGTTTTTATATACTCACGCTTTTAATCCGAAGAGATCCTGTTATGCTGCTTTTTTTCAAAGGTTTGGCGTAATGATCGTTGATCTGCAGAATATCTCAAGGAGCCCTCGTCAGTTCGATTTAACATTTCAGCCTGACTGGTGGCGGGAAGGCAGTGGTGATATACAGATTGGGGGTCTCGAAGGTCCTCTGGGCGTTAAGCTGACCGTTTCGAGGGACGGTGAGCGATTTATAATGAATGGCCGTCTGGGGGGACAGCTGCGTCTTGTTTGTGATCGATGTCTTGAAACATATGCCTTTTCACTGAGTCATGATTTTCGATTATCCTTAGCGTTGCCGGAGAGTTGGGAATCGATTGAGGATGAAACTGAATTGAAGATAGAAGATCTGGGGGTTGGATTTATCTCGACCACCAAAATTGATCTTGATGATATCATTAGAGAGCAGATTTACCTGGCATTGCCCATTAAAGCGCTGTGTGAAAATACGTGTGCCGGACTCTGTTCCCGATGCGGTGTCAATCTGAACCAGGAACCCTGCAGATGTTCTGGAAATTCCGGACATCCTGCGTTCCTGAAACTGAAAGAGTTACCAATACGGTAAATATGCTCATTTAAAGTGTTTTAACCATCAATTTTAATGCCGCCATTTGAAATTTATTTTTGAATTCAAAAGGCGAAGCGGAGAAACCCCAAACAATGGCTGTACCTAAGAAAAAGAAATCAAAAGCAAAGCGTGATTCGAGACGTACCCATGACGTCGCCAAAATGCCCAACGTAACAACCTGCCCGCAGTGTCATGAACCTGTGTTGCCCCATCATGTATGTCCCGAGTGCGGTGCCTACAAGGGCAGAACCATCATTAAGACCGAAGAGAGTTAGTATGAAGATAGCCGTGGACGCCATGGGGGGGGACAAGGCTCCGGAAGTGGTGGTCCAGGGGGCTTTAGAGGCTGCTTCCAAATTTGATGTCCACGTTATCCTTGTGGGTCATGAGGCATCGCTGACCGGACTGCTTGCCAATCACAAGACTGACGGCCGTGTTTCCATTCACCATTGTGAGGAAATGGTGGGAATGGAGGAGTCTCCTTTGAAAGCCCTTCGAAAAAAAAAGGACACATCCATCGGCGTAGCATTCCGGCTGGCAAAAGAAGGCGTTGCGGATGCGGTAATCAGCGCCGGTAATTCAGGGGCTACACTGGCTGCGGGCGTTCTGGCCCTAGGCCGGATTTCTGGACTTGAAAGACCGGCCATTGCCAGCATTGTTCCTACGGAAAACGGCCCGATTATTCTGATCGATGCCGGTGCCAACGTAGATTGCAGACCAGCCCAGCTATTCCAGTTCGGTGTCATGGCCCATGCCTTTGGCTGCTCTTGTCTTGCCATGGCAAAACCGAAAATCGCTCTTCTGAACATCGGTGAGGAAGGCAGCAAAGGAAACGAACTGGTTCGCTATACTTATGATCTGTTTGAAAAAAGCAGTTTGAATTTCGTGGGGAATATTGAAGGTCGGGAACTGCTCAGGGGCGATGTAAAAATTGTTGTCTGTGATGGCTTTGTGGGGAATGTGGCACTTAAATTAACCGAAGGGACTGCTGAATCCATGGCGCGGTTGATGAAAAGGGAGTTGATGCGTACCTTCTTAGGCCGTATCGCTTTCGTGCTGGGTCGGAAGGCCTTTTTCAGGTTTGCCCGGGAATTGAGTTATGAAGAATATGGGGGCGCACCACTCCTCGGTCTGAAGGGGATAGGCATCATCTGCCACGGAGGATCGTCCGCCAAAGCAATCTGCAATGCCGTCAACATGGCGGCGCAGTATGCGCGGAATCGAACCGTTGAAAAAATGAGCCTGGAGTTGAAATCCTATAACCTTGGGCAGGGTATTTAACATGAAGGGGAATTAAAATGAGCGATACGAATAGCAGGACTGTCATTATCACGGGCGGATCAAAAGGGATCGGTCGGAGTGTTGCATATCGGTTTGCCGAAGAAAACGCAAAGATCGTGCTGATTCATTTTGATCCTTCGGACGATGCCTGCAATGAAACGCTGGATCAATTGAAAGCCAAAGGCATCGAGGCAGATGGCTATAGAGCTGACATCTCCTCTTTTGAAGCAGCGAGTCAGTTATTTCGTGAACTTCTCGAAAAACATGATAACATTGATGTGCTCGTCAATAACGCCGGCATTACCCGTGATACCCTGCTGCTTCGCATGAGCGAAGAGATGTGGGATGATGTTCTGAGAGTCAATTTAAAAAGTGTCTTTAACTGCACCAAATCGGTCATTCGTGCCATGAGCCAGCAGCGTGGCGGCGCCATCGTGAACATCTCTTCGGTGGTGGGACAGATTGGAAATTTCGGTCAGTCTAATTACGCCGCTTCAAAAGCCGGTATTATGGGATTTACCAAAAGTATCGCCAGGGAGGTTGCCGGCAGGGGCATCAATGTCAATGCCGTAGCCCCCGGTTTCATTGATACCGAAATGACCGAAGTGATCCCTGAAAAAGCAAAGGAAAATTTTTTAAGACAGATTCCTTTTGGAAAAATGGGGAAACCGGAAGATGTGGCGGAAGCGGTTTACTGGCTCTGTTCCGATGCCGCAAGTTACATTACCGGGCAGGTCATTCATGTTAATGGTGGTTTGTATATGTAAAAATATGAGGTCAATTTTGAGGAGGTAAAAGAATATGTCGACGGTGGATGAAAAAATTGTGAAAATCATATGTGAACAACTGGATGTCCCGGAAAAAGATGTGGTACCGGAAGCGTCTTTTGTGGATGATCTGGGAGCGGATTCTCTGGATCAGGTTGAACTGATCATGGCCATGGAAGAAGAGTTTGATGTCTCAATTCCTGACGAAGATGCGGAAAAGATTGCAACGGTCAAAGATGCCATCGACTATGTGAAAGCGGCTGTCGGATGATTTTCATTTCTCTGATGAACACTGATAGCGAAGGCCTTCAAACCCATAGGAAACATCTGCAGAATTTTTCCCGCTGGTAAATTCGATTGATTTATCTGCAAACCAAAAGATTATGGGGAGGAGTGATAAAATGGCCAGACGGGTTCTTATAACGGGATTGGGCATGGTAACCCCACTGGGGACGGGGGTGGCAAAAAACTGGGAAGCGGCATGTGCCGGCAAATCGGGGATCGGGAACATCACAAAATTTGATGCTTCCGACTTTTCATCCCAGATTGCAGGAGAAGTTAAGGATTTCAATCCTGGGGATTTCATGGCCAAACAGCAGATCAGACGGTTTGACGTTTTCATCCATTATGCTGTGGCTTCAGCGAGGATGGCCCTGGAGGATTCGGGACTTACAATCGACCAAAAAAATGCCCACCGTGTGGGCTGTGTGACGGGAACGGGCCTGGGGGGATTGGCAACTCTGGAACATTACCATTCGGTTCTTGTTGAAAAGGGTCCCAAACGCATCAGTCCCTTCTTTATTCCAGGTATTATCGCCAATATGGCGCCGGGCCAGATGGCCATTGAATTCGGAGCCAAAGGTCCCAACATTTCCATCGAAACCGCCTGTGCCGCCAGTGCCCATGCGGTGGGAGAGGCTTTCCGTTATATCCGTGAAGGCATTTCCGATGTCATGTTCACAGGGGGTGCTGAGGCTGTGGTCACGCCACTGGCAGTGGGAGGGTTTTGTTCCATGCGGGCGCTCAGTACGCGAAATGATGCGCCGGAAAAGGCTTCCAGACCCTTTGATCTGAATCGTGACGGATTCGTCATCGGTGAAGGGTCAGGGATTCTGATTCTTGAAGAAATGGAGCATGCCCTTGAACGGGGCGCCCATGTATACGCGGAAGTCATTGGCTATGGGCTAAGTGGTGATGCCTACCATGTTTCCGCCCCGGAACCTGAGGGTGAAGGTGCCATTTCCTGCATGAAAGGGGCACTGGACTATGCGGGCCTGAAACCGGAAGATATCGATTATATTAACGCTCACGGCACATCCACCCAGTTAAATGACGCTTCAGAAAACAAGGCCATTAAAGCGGTTTTCAAAGAACATGCATACAAATTGAGCATCAGTTCCACAAAATCGGTAACCGGCCATCTTCTGGGGGGTGCCGGCGGCACGGAGTCTGTTTTTTCTGTGCTGACCATCAAGAACGGTATTATTCCCCCGACCATCAATTACGAAACGCCGGATCCTGAGTGCGATCTGGATTATGTCCCCAATGTGGCGAGAAAAGCAAAGGTGCGAACAGCCATGAGCAATTCCTTTGGCTTTGGCGGCACCAATGCGTCGCTGATCTTTACTGCGTTTGAGAACTGACGCAAAAAAGGTGAACCATGAACATCATTATCGGATCGGATCACGGCGGTTTTGAGCTGAAGGAGATCTGCCGCAAAATTATGGAAACGTTGAAGGACTGTCACGCTACGGATGCGGGTACCTTCAGCGAGGACTCCATGGATTATCCACAAGTTGCCCACAAAGTGGCCGAAGCTGTTTCAAAAGGCGAGTTTGAACGAGGCATTCTCATCTGCGGCACGGGCATCGGAATGAGTGTGGTGGCAAATCGCTACTCGGGTGTCAGGGCATGTCTGTGTCACAACCTGTTTACGGCGAGGTTGAGCCGCGAGCACAACGATGCCAACATTCTCGTAATGGGGGGTCGTGTTATTGGAAAGGGGATTGCCATTGAAATGGTGGAACTTTTCCTGCGAACGCCCTTTGAGGGCGGGCGGCATGAATTGCGACTGAGCCAGATTGAAACGTTTTGATCAAGAGGGATGGTTTTGACTGAACCGGCGTTAAAGGAAACGGACCCAGAGGTTTTTGCGGCCATTCAAGCGGAGCTCTTGCGGGAAAGAGAGAGTCTGGTCATGATTGCATCTGAGAATTATGCAAGTCGGGCGGTGATGGAAGCCCAGGCCAGTGTCATGACCAATAAATACGCAGAAGGCTATCCCGGGGCCCGTTACTATGGGGGGTGTGAATTTGTTGACCGGGTAGAACGTCTGGCCCGAGATCGCGCCAACAGGGTATTTGATTCAGAGCATGCCAATGTTCAACCTCATTCCGGTTCACAGGCTAACATGTCAGTATACCTCTCTTTTTTAGAAACTGGAGACACGATCCTGGGAATGGATCTGTCCCACGGCGGACATCTCACCCACGGTAGTCCCGTCAGTTTTTCCGGAAAAATCTATCATCCGGTTTTTTACGGACTTCATCCTGAAACACAGCGTATTGATTATGATCAGGTGCGCGACCTGGCCAAAAAACAGAAACCAAAAATCGTCGTGGCGGGCGCCAGTGCCTACCCGCGTATCATTAACTTTTCAAGATTCAGGGAAATTGCTCAAGAAACAGGTGCCTATTTCATGGTAGACATGGCCCATATTGCAGGCCTTGTTGCCGCAAATCTTCATCCTTCACCAGTGGGGGAGGCGGATGTTGTCACCAGCACCACCCATAAAACCCTGCGTGGCCCGAGGGGTGGTCTGATCCTTTGTTCGGAAGAATATGGCGCGGTCTTGGACAAAAGCGTTTTTCCAGGTACACAGGGTGGCCCCCTGATGCATATCATTGCTGCAAAAGCGGTGGCATTTGAAGAAGCCCTTCGACCCGATTTCAGAACTTATCAGAAACAGGTCATTCGCAATGCCCAGGTTCTCGCCGAAGCATTGATGGAATACGGCTTTGATCTGGTCACGGGGGGGACGGATAATCATCTGATTCTGGTGGATCTGACCGGGAAAGGCATCACCGGTCTCGATGCGGAGCGGGCTCTCGGACAAGCGGGCATCGTTGCCAATAAGAACGCAATTCCTTTTGATACGAAAGGACCGAAAATCACCAGTGGCGTGCGGCTGGGGACCCCTGCGCTGACCACACGGGGCATGAAGGCTGATGAAATGCGACTGATCGCGGGATTAATCAACGACATCCTCATCTCGCCATCAAACGAAGGTGTTATAGCAAAAGTTCATGATGTGGTTTTGGAAATGTGTCATGCATTCCCCATCTACCCTTATCTGCAACCATCGTAATATATTAAACTAACGTCTTGATCATATAACGTAACACATCGTGATGAAATGGAATATGATAGACCATCCTGGAACGAGTATTTTGCATCCATCACCCGGATGGTTGCTACTCGCTCCACCTGTCTGAGGCGTCATGTCGGTGCCATTCTGGTCAAAGAAAAGCGCATCCTTGCCACGGGCTATAATGGTGCTCCCGCCGGTCTCAAACATTGTGTTGAGGTGGGGTGTCTTCGTGAGAATGCTGCAATCCCCTCGGGCACGCGGCACGAATTGTGCCGAGCCCTTCACGCCGAACAAAACGCCATTGTTCAGGCGGCCTGCCATGGCATCTCCATCGCCGGAGCTACCCTTTACTGCACCAATAAACCCTGCATTATCTGCTCTAAAATGCTTATTAATGCCGGGATAAAAAGAATTTTTTTTGACCAGGGGTATGATGACGAACTGGCAGATGCCATTCTTGACGAAGCGGGAATCGAATTGATGAGGTTTGAAACATGAAATGTCCCTACTGCACCAAGATTGACAACAAGGTGATTGATTCCAGGCTGAGCAAAGATGGGCGCACCATCCGCCGGCGGCGGGAGTGTGTCGCCTGCGGCAGGCGATTTACCACCTATGAAAAACTGGAAGACGTGATGCCCATGGTGGTCAAAAAGGACGGCAGAAGAGAGCCGTTTAATCGCACAAAAATCATTTCGGGCATACAAAGCGCTTGCCAGAAACGCCCCATCAGTGTCACTCGTATTGAAGAATTTGTTGACGCCATTGAGCTCTATTTTCAGGAACTGGGAAAGAAAGAAATAGACAGTTCAGAAGTAGGTGAAAAAGTCATCAACAAACTCAAGGAATGGGACGAAGTGGCCTATGTGCGGTTTGCATCCGTATACCGACAGTTCAAAGATATCAATGAATTCATGGCGGAGTTGCAGGATATCCTGAAATCAAAGCAGGATCCTGAAAAGTCATAAATGCAAAAAGTCGACACCAAATTCATGAAACTGGCGCTCAAGGAAGCGCGAAAAGGCCTGGGTCGTACTTCTCCAAATCCTGCGGTTGGCGCTGTTATCGTAAAAGAGGGGAGGGTGGTTGCCAGCGGCTTTCACAAACAGGCGGGTATGCCGCATGCGGAAGTGGAAGCTTTCAGGAAAGTCGGCAATCGAGCGTCAGGGGCTACCCTCTATGTGACCCTTGAACCCTGTAACCACTTCGGGAAAACACCTCCCTGCACAGAGCTTATTTTGAAAAGCGGCGTGAAAAGGGTGGTTGTGGGAATGAGAGATCCCAATCCCCTTGTGACCGGCGGCGGTTGCGATTATCTTGAAAAAAAGGGACTTGAGGTGGTTACCGGCATTTTAAAGGAGGAATTCATCCAATTGAATGAGGCATTCATCAAATTTATCACCACCGGCCGGCCTTTTGTCATCGCCAAATCAGCCATTACTCTGGATGGCTGGACCGCTACTTCCGCGCATCATTCCCAATGGATCACCAATGAAAAATCAAGGGGTTTTGTGCACCGGTTGAGAGATCGAGTGGATGCTGTGCTAATGGGGATTGGAACGGTTTTGGCCGACGATCCGGCCATGACCGCGCGCTTCAGGGCGAAAAAGGGAAAAGATCCCATCCGGATCGTAGTGGATACCAATTTCAGAACCCCGGCCGGCGCAAAAGTCATAAGACATGAATCCGCAGCTCCCACCATTATCGCCACCAGCGTAAAGGGAAACTGTTCCTACCTGGATTGTGAGCAACACCCCAAAGGGGTGGAAACCCTTGTTTGCCCAAAGCAGGGCGACAAGCTGGACCTCACTTCGCTCATGGACAAGCTGGGGGAAAAGTCCATCACCAGTATTCTGGTGGAAGGAGGCGCCATGATCCTTGGGGCTATGATTCGCGCACAACTGATCGATAAATTTTATGTTTTTATTGCACCAAAAATCCTAGGCGGCGGCGACGGAATTCCCATGGCGGCCGGGGCTGGCCCCAAAACCATGGATGGATCTCTCCGACTTCAGGGCATGAGAGTCCGGCGCTTTGGTGACGATGTGCTGATCAGCGGGTATCCAAAGTATTAAAAAGCAACCTTCTTGTCTTATCGCACTCCATTTTTCCTGCCTTGCTGACCACAAGGAGCGACCAACTTGTACTTAAAACGCGTATACACACGGGACGGATATCACTACATCCTTTCGGAGTCCTGCTATGAAGACGAATGCTGGAAACACCGACCACTGATTGATTTGGGCTCCAATCCGGGGAATTATATCGAGTACCCGGGGGGCAACAGTTTTTATGTTAAGGAATCACTGTTGGCAATAGTCCAGGAAATGGCAGAACGCTTTTCCGAAGATGAACTGGAAAAGCTTTTCATGCCGTTTGTCGATCCTCATATTCGGCGGGTTGTGGAGCGGTTTGAACGCCCCCGGGAATTCCCTAGACCCTGGGCTTCACTATTATCCCATGAAGTGCTGAAAGAGCAGAAAAAGCTTCATTCTTTTGACAAACGCAGGCTTCATTATCTTCGTTTCGGTCGTGTTCAGATGGGAGATCTGGATCGCAGGCCCTCGAGATTCCTTCAGATCCTTACTGAGAAAAGCAGGGACGAAATTGAAGCCATGATGGAGAAAATGGAAATGGCGCTTCGGCCCCACGAACGACGTGTTTACGTTTATACGGCCTTTCACCTGCAAAATCACTTTCGGCACTTGGTGACGCGAAACCACCCATCGGCGCTTGACCCTGAAAAAGTGGACGCATCCTTTTTAGAGGATATTTGCAGGCTCAATCGTGACAAACGGTTCTTTGAAGGCATTCCGCGTCACGATCATCAGTTAATTCATCCCTACCTGATCAAATATCTGATTCTCTATTTTGACAACGATTTCGTTTCCGGAACCTTTCAAAACCAGTACGTGGAAGATTTCATGTGGCAGCATCAATTCTATCACAAACCAAGATCCGGCCCCCACTCACAATCCTCCCATCATGAGGCCTGTAAATGTCTTGAAATCTCTCCCGAAGACTTTAAGCAAATGGATCGACAGAAATTAACGCGATGTTACCGGCGTCTGGCCAAGAAGACGCACCCGGACAGAGGAGGCGAGAGCAAGCGTTTCGTAGAAATAACAACGGCCTATGAAACCTTGTTGAAAATGAAATAGCACACTGCAGCAAAATCAGGTCCTTCTTTACTCTCCTTCTTTGAAAAACCAATCACCCATTCAAGTGAAATACCCCTTGGGCACGACCACGATTCCCCGGGGGGTTACCGTAAACCGCTTGCGGTCTTCTTCGGGATGATATCCGATTTCCAGGCCTTTAGGGAGTGTGTTGTCTTTATCGATAATCGCTTTTTTGATTTTACAATGCCGGCCCACCACCACATTGTCCATGATGACCGATTCCTCCACCGTAGCCCAACTCCGTACAACCACATGATAAGCCAGCACACAATCACGAACAATGCCGCTGATGATGCAACCTGGCGCCACAATGGAATCGAGTGCTTTGCCCACGCGAAATCCATCCTGGCGTTCATTGGCAAAGACAAATTTAGCTGGCGGAGCCGGAATTTGGTACGTATGAATGGGCCACCTCCGGCCATAAAGATTGAAATAGGGGTCCAGTCCCGTGAGATCCATGTTGGCATTCCAGTATGCATCCAGGGTTCCCACATCACGCCAGTAAGAAGAGTCTCTCGTTCTGGTTTCCAGCCTTTCTTCGCGACCGCCGTCTTCCAAAGTAACATTGACGTAGTCTGTTATTCGATTAAACCGGTTGTAAGGATAGGCGTACACCCGATGGGTTTCCAATGAAGAGGGAATAATGTCCTTCCCGAAATCTTTCTCGACCCTCGATTCGAGAAGCTCCAAAAGCGTCTCTGTCCTAAAAAGATAAATTCCCATGGAGGCGAGCACATGATTGGGATCGCCGGGTATGGTTTTAACATTATTCTTTGGTTTTTCCTGGAACCCCCGAATACGGAATCCATCATCCACCTGTGCGACACCCATTTCATGAGCCAGATCCTTTCTGGTTTCAAGAAGGCAAACGGTCATATCGGCTTTCTTTTCCAGATGGTATTGCATCAGGAGGCTGTAGTCCATTTTGTAAATGTGATCGCCGGAGAGGACCAAAATATACCCCGGTCTATACCGTTTTATGAGATAGATGTTCTGGCGGATGGCGTCAGCGGTTCCCATATACCACTCGGGTCCGGTTCGCTGCTGTGGGGGCACTATTTTTAGAAAATGTCCGAATTTATGTGAAAAAATGTTCCACCCAGCTTCCAGATGTTCATTGAGGGATTGGGATTTGTACTGTGGAAGAACAATGATCTTATAGATCTGTGAATTAACGCAATTGGTCAGGGTAAAATCAATGATCCGGTAAATGCCACCAAACGGGACAGCGGGTTTTGCCCTGTCCTGGGTCAGGGGCAGTAGCCTCTCGCCTCTTCCGCCGGCCATAATGAATGCCAGGGTCTCGTTCATTTTATGTCCTCCTTATGGTACGCTTTCTTTCATTTGCTGAAGCTGAGACGACCGATAATTTTTTCCCATAAATTGGAAAGCGCTGGGCCTGCTTTTTTTGCTGCAGCGATTACTGCATCAAGGGATGTTTCTTCCATGCAGTCCGGACGGTTGATATTTGTGATAACGACGATGCCCAAGATTTTAAGACCACTGTGAACGCCCGCAATGGCCTGGCTCACCGTTGACATGCCTACAGCATCTGCACCGATCATTTTCAAGAATCGTGTTTCTGCGGGCGTCTCAAGGGAAGGGCCCAGGACACCCACATAAACGCCTTGGCGTAAATGAATTCTTTGTTCAAGTGCTATTGTGCCAGCCAGTTCTATCAGTTCGGGATCATAAACCCGGCTCATATCCGGGAATCGAGGACCGAAATCATCCAGATTCGGACCAACCAGGGGATTTGTGCCCTTCAGGTTGATATGATCAGTGATGACCATGAGATCCCCCATCTCAAACTGCTGATTCAAACCTCCTGCTGCACTGGACATGAACAGATATTTTACGCCGAGCATTGCCATCACCCTCACGGGGAATGTTACCGCTTTCGGCGAGTATCCTTCATACAGATGAAACCGGCCTTCAAGCGCCAGCACATATTTTCCGGAAATGGTGCCGCCGATCAGGTTCCCATGATGTCCTTCAACCGTTGAAGTGGGGAAATTGGGAATTTTCTCAAACGGGATGCGAAAGTCAGCGGAGATTTTTTCCGTCAGCATCGCCAGACCCGTTCCGGTGATCATGCCGATTTCCGGCGCCTTTTTGATTATTGAAGATAGAAAATCTGCTGTTTCTTTGATCTCGCGCAGCATAAGGTACCTCCCTTCATGTTTGCTTACTCGTTTATGCCAGATGTAACCCAAAGTCAACATTTCAAAACAAGAACGTTTGCTCTAACGAGGAGAAGCGTTTGAGGATCGTTCGTCGTAAAATCAAGAGTGAACAGGGCAGGTGTGTAAAAAAAGAACCCTTTTATGGACTTTCTGTGGCCGAAGGACTCCACTCTATCCCCTGATTATTCTACAATTCTCATTTTTCAAATCTTATTCAAATACAATTATTTTGTCTCTGCACATTGAAAAAATAAAACCATTGCATATATTTAATAATGTGTTACCCTGTAGACTATAAAAAAGTGCAAGAAAAAGGTCTATTATGGCATGCATTTTGCCTAAAAGCATGCAATTAATTGAAACGCAGAAAAACTCAAGTCTTCTCCAGCGCAGGAGGTTAACCATGGAGGAAATCTCAATATCATGGCCTTTGTCAGGCCATGCGACCCATCATTACCCGTATTTCAGGGTGATTTACCTGTTGCTTCTTTTCAGTTTTGGTTTTTTGATACATGTTCAATCCGCACCGGGTGCAGAACCGGAAAAAGGTTCTCCGCCAATAGCCCTGAACGCCCCTCAAAACAAAATCTTGTCCAGTGCCCGCATCACCATTAAACCGGTTGAAAAAAACAAATCAGATCGTTTCAACCCCATGATCAAAAAAGCTGCTGAGCGATATCATGTAGAGCCCGCTCTTATTAAAGCCGTCATCATGACTGAATCCGCTTACAATCCAAGAGCGGTCTCCAGACAGGGGGCAAAAGGACTGATGCAACTCATGCCTGAAACCGCTCACGCCCTGGGCGTCAAAAATGCTTTCAACCCGGCCCATAACATCAATGGTGGTGTCAAATATTTGAGACAATTGCTGGATGCTTTTAACCATAACATCAAGCTGGCTTTGGCAGCCTATAATGCCGGCGTGGCTAAGGTAAAACAGCATGGCGGAATCCCTCCCATAAAAGCGACCCGTCACTACGTTAAAACGGTTGTTGCCTACTACCATCACTACAAATCTCTGATGGTCGACAAAACCGAAAATGTGTAATCTCCGCTTTGCCCTCTTGACATGAGGATGTAGATCCTCGTTTCAAGACGTTCCCGGTGAAGATCTGGAAACCGGGAAGGTCGTTTGTCCTCCTTCTGTTTGTTCCGAATCCCGGCCCTGGCTTGTGTTCCCGTTTTTGCCCTTGACCTGTTTCTCGCATTTAATATAAGAATACGACGAACCTCGCATTTGGAAGGAAAAACGAAATAATGAAGCAGATCATCGAAGACTTAAAAAACCCGGATGCGCTCCCTGAAAATACCAGAAACGTGGATGTGGTTCAGACTCACATCTCCGTTGTATTCATCGCGGATTCCTTTGTATATAAAATTAAAAAACCGGTTGATTTTGGCTTTTTGGATTTTTCAACCCTTGAAAAGAGGTATTACTACTGCCACCAGGAAGTCACCCTCAATCGACGACTGGCCAGAGATCTGTACGTGGATGTGCTTCCGGTAACGCTATCAAACGGAAAATATACCCTTTTGGAGCAAAAGGGGGAGCCGGTGGAATATGCAGTCAAAATGAAGCGAATTCCCAATGATCGATTGATGAAATTTTTTTTTGAAGCTGGAAAGATCACCGCGGGGAACCTGTCTGAAATTGCCGAGGTTCTTTCAAAATTTCATTTATCTGCCAGAACCAGTCCGGAGATTTCGGAATATGCAGCGCCACAAAAATTCAAAATCAATACGGACGAAAACTTCGATCAAGTTCAAGAACATTGCGGCCTGACCATATCCGAACGGCAGTTTCATGAGATAAAGAGATACACCAATGACTTCTATAGAGTCCACGGCGACATGTTTCTTAAAAGAATTGCAGAAGGGCGGATTAGGGATTGCCATGGCGACCTTCATATGGAACATATCTGCTTGATGCCGGGTCTTCCCATCATTGACTGCATTGAATTCAATGAACGCTTTCGGTTCAGCGATGCCCTTGCCGACATTGCCTTTTTATTGATGGATTTGGAATACCACGGAGGGATGAACGAAGCGGAAGTGCTTTGGAATCATTACAAAAATCTTTCAGGAGAAGTTGAGGTTGATCATCTGCTGCGATTTTATAAAGTTTACAGGGCGTTTGTACGCGGAAAAGTAAACGGTTTTCAGATTGATGATCTTTCCATAGGGAATGCGGAAAAAGAAAAAGCCATTCAACGTGCGCAATCCTACTTCAATCTGGCTTACGGTTATATTTCTTGAGAATGTTGACTGATTATATATGAAGAAAACTAATTTTTCTTTTCAACTTCTTATATTTAATGAATTTAGTGATATCGAAAAACCATTTCGGAGTCCATGATGAAAGAACCATTTGTGGCGTTTATGAAAAAAGAGTTGGAACCCAACACCGTCCTGATCGCATGCGGTCTTCCTGCATCCTACAAAACGGAAACCACTGAAGTCATTGCTGAATTGAAAGGGTACCGTATATTACGCTCCGATCTCATTCGGCTTGAAGTACTCAAAAACGAGGATATTTTTGATGAGATGGTGGCTTCCAGCATGCAAAAGCGCACGCTGGTATATGATGAAATGTTCAGAATTGCAGATGAGGCGGCCGGAAAAGAAGCGGGGATTATTCTGGATGCCACTTTCGTGACCCAATCCCTCAGAAGACGTGCGGCAAAAGTTGCTGCTGATCACGGCAGGACCCTGGTGATTCAACAGACCCAGTGCCCCAAAGAAGTGTCTCTGGAACGTATTTCAAAGCGAACCAAGGAAAACTATGAGTCCAATGCACTGACAGAACAAGCTTATATGAATAATGTAAAGAAGTTTGAACCGGTGGACTTGGATGAGTTGAAACAACGGTATCCTGAATTGAAAGTCGTTCACCTGCTGGTAGATACCGCCTCGGATCTGACCGATGAGTGGGTCGTGATCGGCAAAAAGACGGCATAGGTTTTCTTCATGACATCAAAATCCGTGGGGATTATCTACAAGCACCAGCACGAACCGGCAAGAGTTGAGGCGCTCAAACTTAGGACCTGGTTTGAGAATCGTGGCATCACCGTCTTTTCACAAGAGATGGCAGCGGAAGTTGTGGAAAACGGTGTTTCCATTGGAAGGCAGACCGTTCCAAGAGACGTCAACTGGATTGTGGTTCTGGGTGGGGACGGCACCCTGCTGGGGGCTGCACGCCAAGTGGGAAGATACGGTGCGCCGATTCTGGGCGTCAATCTGGGGGGACTCGGTTTTTTGACCTGCATTCCGCTGGAAAAACTCTATTCAGTGGTTGAGACCATGGTGAGCGGTGGCCTTCAAGTGGAAAGCCGCATGATGCTTGAAACAAAGGTTTTAAGGGGCAAAAAGGAAACGATTCGTTTTCAGGTTTTAAATGATGTGGTCATCAACAAAAGTACGCTTGCCAGAATTATTGATCTCGATGTTTCCATCAACGACGTATTTGTTACCACATTCAGGGCCGACGGGCTAATCATTGCCACCCCCACCGGATCCACCGCCTATAACCTCTCGGCAGGTGGGCCCATCCTGTACCCGACCATTGAAACATTCGTATTGACACCCATTTGTCCGTTTACGCTCACAAACCGGCCGATCATCGTTCCCGACAGTGCTGTTGTGGGCATCGAAATGGGCCGGGAAAGTGAAGAAACCGTTGTTCTGACCTTTGACGGCCAAGTGGGATTTGACCTACATCATGGCGATAAGGTTAAGATCTATAAGTCAAAAGAAAAAATCAATCTTTTCCAACCGCCTGCTCAGGATTATTTCCGCATTCTCAGAACCAAACTCATGTGGGGAGGCGTTACCTACAATAAGCGTGGGGAGCTTTCCTGACCGGTCGGTTATCAATCATCAGTTGAATAGTATAAAAAAGATATTTCAGGTGGACCGAAGGGAAATTCATTATTTCAGATTTCTCCTTGAATCCTATGATGGGATGGCCCTTGTATCCACTATCGACCCCCATAGGGCATTGATCGAAGTCTCAATTGCGCCGGGCTGTGAAAAATGGATTCTTGAACTGATGGAGGTCCTCAAAAATGATGAAGGGTTGTCTATTTCAAACCTTCTCCTGAGGTAGCTGTGAATAAGCGTTTCCACATTCAAACCATGGGTTGCCAGATGAATGAATACGATTCCGATTTTCTGGCACAATCCCTGATTAAAAATGGTTTCTTGCCGGAAAAGGACGTCCATCGAGCGGATATCATCCTGATCAATACCTGTGCGGTTCGCGCCAAACCGGAGCAGAAAGCCTGTAGTTTTCTTGGCCGCATGGCGGATCTCAAGGAGAAAAATCCTGAACTGATTGTTGGTATGATTGGCTGTCTTGCCCAGATGAAGGGTAAGGAATTGATGCGACGATTTCCGCTGCTGGATTTTGTCATGGGGCCCAGAGAGTTAGGACACATCCTCGAATCCGTAGAGGGGATTATTAGGGAACGCCAACGGCTCGTGCAAACCGCGCTCGATAAGGTACCGCCGTCTCCTGTAAAATGCACGGGATATTTTCAGAATCGGACGTCAGGCTTTATTTCCATTATGGAAGGGTGCAACAACTTCTGCAGTTATTGCATTGTTCCGTATGTAAGGGGTCGTGAGTTTTTTCGTGCACCGGAAGACATCCTTGAGGAAGCCAGATATCTTATCTCTGAAGGAATAAGAGAAATAACCCTGCTGGGCCAGAACGTCAATAGTTACGTATGGAAGGAAACTCAAAACAAATGGAATTTTTCATCTTTGCTCCATGAACTGGCAGCACTTGACGATCTGCTCAGACTCCGTTTTACAACATCCCATCCAAAAGATCTTTCAGATGACCTTCTTGCGTGTTTTGCTAATATCGAAAAGTTGGCCGGTCATATCCACCTGCCGTTTCAGGCGGGAAGCAACCGTATTTTGAAATCCATGCGACGCGGGTATACGCGAGAACAATATCTTGCCATCATTGAGAAAATTAAAACCTGTGACGAGGATATTGCTATCACCAGCGATGTTATGGTAGGATTTCCCGGTGAGACGGAAGAAGATTTCCAATTCACCCTTGATTTAATAGAACATGTGGAATTTGATGCCCTTTTTTCCTTCAAATACTCCGATCGGGAAGGAACCCCCGCTGCGGAGATGTCGGAAAAGATAAGTGAAAATGTTAAAATTGCCAGGCTCCAACGTTTGCAAGACATCCAGAACGGTATCACCCTTAAGAAGAACCAGCGTCTTGTGGGTCGGCAGATGACCGTACTGGTGGAAGGGGCCAGCAAAAAAGGCGAACAGCTTACAGGAAGGACATCTTCCAACAAAGTGGTTAATTTTGACGGAGATGTTACGCTGGCGGGAAGACTGGTTGAAGTTACTGTAAAGGCCTCTTACCTTAACTCGCTAAAGGGCGAAATAATCGGCTAAACAAACATTATGTCAACTGTAATTGAAGATATTTCCTATGAAAAGGAACATGTCCTGGTTGTCGATGACGAAGAGATTGTAAGAGAACCTATTTCCTCAATGCTGCGACATCTTGGCTTCAAGGTGGAAACCGCTGAAAGCGGTGATGAAGCATTGTTGAAACTAGAAAATACTGCCTACACTTTCTTGTTGACAGACATCCGAATGCCGGGAATTGATGGGCTCGAACTGATCATGAGGGTTAAGAGAGAGCACCCGGATATCTGTGCTATCGCCATGACGGGTTACTCGAGAGAATACAAATATGTGGAAACCATTAATGCCGGTGCCACGGATTTTGTTAACAAGCCATTCGGCATCGAGGAGATAGAGGCAAAATTTAGACGTGGCATTATTGAAAGAAACATTCGGCAGGAACTCAATCGGCTTTCTATAACGGATTCTCTGACCGGTCTTTACAACCAGCGATACTTTTATGATCGTCTCAATGAAGAGACAGCACGCGCACAACGACAAAACCACGAACTGGCGGTGATTCTTCTGGATCTTGATGACTTCAAACAATACAATGATAGCTTCGGTCATCTGGCGGGAGATAAATTGCTGCAGAAAGTGGGCACCGTCATCAACAGTAAAATGCGGCAAAACGTGGACTCCGCATATCGGTATGGTGGAGACGAATTTGCAGTTATGCTAATTGAAGCGGGTGCGGATGTGGCTAATATGATGTCGGCGCGTATCAAAGCAGGTATTTTGGAAGAATGCCGGCTTTCGGCCAGCAGTGGTTTTGCCGTATTTAAAGATGGGTCGAGTGCCGAAGCGCTGGTTGGCGATGCGGACCTCAGGTTGTATGAAGACAAAGCCGGGAAAAAAGACCGGAAGAATTTTTATATCAAAAGCGATCGAACGCAGCATAATTCCCGGATATTTAACGTCTGATAATAAATATTATGTAAACTTTATAAATGGCTTGAATTTGTGTCTATGTCTCTGTCTGCTGCCCTTTCCAAAATAGCGGTTGACAAGCTGAGATTAAATTTGGTAGAAGAATAATATTAATACAGGGAGGAAAGAATCGAATGAGTAGCGTTGTCAAGAAACGAAGAAAGAAAATCACCAAACACAAATACCGAAAACTCCGAAAAAAGATGCGCCACAAAAATAAGTAGCAGTCCCCCTCACCTTATACAAGAAAAGGCAGTCCGGAAAAGGAACTGCCTTTTTTAGTTCCCATATTTTGTCCGGGCGGCGCAAAAACGCCGCTCAGGCACGTCTTCTTATTTCCTGTGGTCGTACCAGCCGCCACCTGTCTTTCGACCCAGTCTATTGGCGCGGATCATGGTTTTTAATAAATTGGGCGAAACCCACTTGGATTCTTTGTTGAGTTCCTTATAGAAATACTCGTTGACGAAGTAACAGATATCAATCCCCGTCAAATCCATCAGCTCAAAGGGGCCCATGGGATAGTTGAGCCCGGCTTTAACCGCTGTATCCACATCCTCTATGCTGGCAATGCCTTCTTCGACAATCTTGATGGCCTCCAGCATGTGGGGAATCATAATGCGGTTTACCACAAAACCGGGTGAGTCTTTTTTCACTTCCACCGTTATTTTTCCCATTTTTTTGGCCAGCTCAGTGGTAATATTGATAGTTTCGTCGTTGGTTGCGTAGCCTCGAATGATTTCCACCAGCTTCATGATGGGCACCGGATTAAAAAAATGCATGCCGCAGACTTTCTCAGGCCTTTGGGTGGCCGCGGCGATTTCAGTCAGCGACATGGATGAGGTATTGGAAGCCAAAATAACGTGGGACGCGCACAGTTCATCCAACTCTTTGAAGACACCCTTTTTGAGATCCAGATCCTCAATCACGGCCTCTATGACAAAATCAACGTTTTTCAGATCGGACATCTCCGTGGTGCCTTTGATTCTGCCCATGATTTCGTCTTTTTGAGAGGCGTCTATTTTACCTTTCTCGACACTCTTGGAAAGAAAGCGATCGATATTTTTGATCCCCCGCGCTACAAACTCGTCTTTAATATCTCTTAAAACCACGTCGCAACCGATTTGAGCTGCCATCTGTGCTATGCCGTTACCCATGGCGCCGGCTCCGACGACACCAATCTTCTTGATTTCCATGCTACCTCCTTGTTAAAAGTAAAATGTTGGCGAACCCATTAGATGGGATTATGCGGATTCAACAGATGTCACTTCCGGGACGTTTTGCTTCAGGACCTTTTCAATGCCCATCTTAAGGGTCATCTGGCTCATGGGACAACCTCCGCAGGCACCCGTTAATTTCACCTTTACCAATCCGTTTGCATCCACATCCACAAGCTGCACATCCCCTCCATCCGCCTGAAGGGAAGGCCTGACTTTTTGAAGTGCATCCTGCACTTTTTCTCTTAATGTCATGGTGTTGTACCCCGTTTTCATTTGGTTTCAGCCAATCTTGTTTTTGACTGACATTTTTTAGCACATATTCCCATGAAATACTACCCGAAAATCTTGCGAACCCGGTCATCGAGAAAGCGTTTGAGACCGTCTGAATTTCCTGGCGACCAGCCCATGGTTTTCCTCCAGATTTCATCCGATTCCATGCAAAGATAGAGTCCCGTATCCCTGTGCCAATTCTCCAGTTTCTCCCGCATGAAATGAAAGAGTTCCATCCGTATCGGCTTGAAATAACGGGCTTTACCATCCAGCCCCGGTATAAACTCTCCATTTAGGATAATTGATCGGGGGTGCCGTTTTCTGATGATCGGTTTCAAACCCGGCATGAACCTCAGGCTTCCCATGCTGATCCAGATAATGCCCCGAGGATTCAGATAGCGATCCATGAGTTCAATGGTTTTCAGATATCCTTCTCGCCAGTTTTCATGGGCAATCAACGGATCAAAGTGAAAACTTACCACAAACCCCTCCGACTGACATTTTCTGGCGGCTTCAAGCCTCTGTTTAAGAGTCGCTGCCCCTTTTTCCTCCGTTGCTGAAATAAGAGGGCTGTTTAGGGACCAGGATACAATGATGCGGTTTCTGTGTGGAGAGGAAGTTAACCCTTCGATGTGGGTGGTTTTGGTTTTGAATTCCAAAACAGCATTCTTCCGGGTGGAGAAAGGTCCCATTAAAATGTCGGTCCAGCGGGCGATGGGATCGAGTGCAAGGCTGTCCGCGAATTCTCCGGTCCCGACCCGGAAAACCTGATGGGGGTTCTTATCAATGCAAGCCAGAATCCCAGCCAGGTTTTCTTCCAGGTTGACATGTATTTTCAAATTGGGTTGGTTCAGAAAATACGACTGAAGGATGCAGTAGCTGCAATCGAGAGGGCAATTGGTGGCCACATTCAAAATTTGATATCCACAGCAGATATACTCCTTTGTTCCAGGGCAGGGTTTGAGAAATTCTCCATTATGGTTCAACAGGTGCAGGGCATCTTTTCCCATGCCATTGTGCACAGGCGCGTCAAAGGATTTTTGCGAAAATCGCCCGGGAGTACGTCGCAATATTTGCCTGCCCATGGGACTTTTCAGGGCGCCTTCTTCCACAATCGTCTCTTTGATGGGGTAGCAAGGCATTACACGGTCATTTTCCATGGATTTTCAAAGGCTGCAAGTCTTTCATTCTTTGCCACAAACTGAAGTTTTTCCTTCAGTTCCTTTCCGTCTTCAAAAGAAATCTCAAGTCGATAATAGGCCCCTTCAAAAAAAGGGGGCGGGATAATTTGAAAGCCCGAGGGAAGCGCCAGATTTTCGATCATCTGCTTGAACCCGTTTTCAGTTTTTACCAGCCTGGGCAGCCGCTTTTTTCGCAAAAACGTTATGAGTGCTCTGGCTTTTTGAGGATTGTTCATTTGCGGGTTGTCTCTTATATCTTTTAATTGGGGATTCATCAGCAAATAGGTGATGGGGTTGTTTTCAATATGGGATAAATCGCTCACCAGGTCAATAAACTGCGTCTGTTGGTTTTTGCTGAATCTGACAATGGAAAAATAGCCGCAAAACATGTTTCGCTCAGCCCCGCCCATTTCAATGAGAAGTTTTGCCGCCTTCATGGAAAGATATTCGCTGGCAAGTAGTGTTTTCGCTTGGTGTTCAAACACCTTATCAACACGCTCGAAAAGATGAAGGGTTTCTTTATGGGATGGCAGATCAAAGAGCGGCATGTAGGTGCCAAGCACATCTCTTTCAGGAATCAGATCCAGCAGACGTGTCAAAACCATGCCCTTTTCCACAGGATTAAAGTCCCTGCTGGCCAAGTTTTCATGAAGGTTGATGAGCAGACAATCAAGAGATGGGGTTTCCGAAGGGAGAATGCGGCACGGAATGGGATTCAGGGAAAGTGCCCGTAACGCGCTGATCCTTCGAAAACCTGCAATCACCTCGTATTGAAGGGCGCCCTCCCCTTTCTCCTTTTTGATCAGAATCGGTGAATTGATTAAACCGATTCTCTTGATGGAATTCAGCAGGGGTTTGATGTCGAACCCAAAGCTCATGCATGAAGGACCTGGGTTATCGCCAATTTGCTCAGATTGGACCGGGGTCGTTGGAATATTGAGTAATGAAAATTTATCCATGAGAATAACCTATATTATCGGCTGCCTTTGAAGCGAAACATTTCCAGCACTGCTCGCGTCTCCGGGCATCTCAGTAATCGGGCCATAAAAAAATAAACAGCAATACCGATTATTACAAGGAGTGAAAGGTTCAATATTTGTTTTGACAGGGCATCTGAAGCGCTGGTGTAAAATATGCTGCAGCGACAGATAAAAACAATAAACCCCATGATTGCGGTGGCAACAATGGACCTGAAAACAGATTTCAGAACAGGTCCTGTATGGATGAACAATCCTTTTTTTCGAAGCAACGAGGCCAGCAGAAGGAACTGAATGCCTGATGCTACAGAGAGTGAGAGTGCAAGCCCAGCGTGCTTCAAGGGACCCATCAGGAAAAAGCTCAATATCGTATTTAGCACCAGTGAAATAACGGCGATTTTAACCGGCGTCTTTGTATCCTGAAGGGCATAAAATGCGGCAATCAACACGCGCATGCCCGAAAAGGCCCAGAGGCCAACGGTGTAACAAAAAAGGGCGTCCGTTGTCATGGCAGAAGATTCAGCGCCAAAGGCACCCCTTTCAAAAAGCAGCACCACAATCGGTTTTCCCAGAATGAGAAGACCCGCCATCGCCGGCAGCACAATAAAGAAAACAAGACACAGGCCATGATCCAGCGTTTTCTGGAATTGTGCAATGTCTTTCCTGGCAGCATCGCCTGAGAGGGACGGAAGCGCCGCCGTTGCAATGGCAATGGCAAAGATTCCCAATGGAAATTGAACCAGTCGGTCAGCATAATAGAGCCATGAAACGCTTCCTTCCCGCAAGAATGAAGCCAAAAGCGTACCTACAAACTGGTTCAACTGATAAACCGCCGAGCCGAACACAGCGGGAAGCATTAGCCAACCCATGCGCTGGACCGCCGGATGAAAGGGCTTCCATACTGGAAAAAGCCTTAAACCGGCCCTATATGCCCAGGGAATTTGGAGTGCCACCTGCAGAATACCTCCCAGCGTAACGCCCATGGCAACGCCTAATATGGGTTCGGATAAATGGGGGGAAATGAAATAAGCAGCACCGATGATCCCTATGTTCAGCAAAATGGGCGCCGCGGCGGGGGCTGCAAAATGGCGCAGTGAATTCAGCACGCCCATGAAAAAGGCAACAATGCCGATAAAAAAAATGTACGGGAATGTCAGCCGGGTAAGGAGAACCGTCAGGTCATGCTTCATCCCCGAACTTCCAAAACCAAAGGCTTGAATCTGGACAATGACAGGGGCAAACAGGATCCCAAGGACCGTGATTGTCGCCAGGATCAGGGAGAGTAAGGTGAAGACAATTCTGGCAAGCTCAAATGCATCTTCCTTATTCTTAACTGTCAGATATTCCGTAAATACGGGAATGAATGCAATGGTAAGGGATCCTTCTGCGAAAAGACGCCTGAGCAAATTCGGGATGCGAAGTGCTACAAAAAAAGCATCTGCCGCCATTCCGGAGCCGAAAAGCGTGGCGATAACCATATCACGAACAAGCCCCAGTATTCGGCTTATCAGCGTGAAAAAGGCAATGACGCCCGCAGCACCGCTGACAGTTATGGGCCGCGACTTATACAAGGCGCTTTAAATGACAAAAAAAGCTTGACATTTTTGATTAATTCGCTAATATTTTAAGTTTAATTTGAATCGGTTGTCCCGAGCAGGAAGTAACCCATCAAAATAGTGCGTTATTCGATTAACCATTTCAAGGAGGCTCAGTTTGGCGAACCACAAATCTGCCCTCAAAAGGGCAAAGCAGAACGAGATTCAACGAATTCGAAACAAAGGGTATAAAACCAGTGTGAAAAAGGCGGTCAAAGAGGTTCGGGCTGCCATCAGTGAAAACACACCGGAGCAAGCCAGAGAAACACTTAACAAGGCTGTTTCTGTTATCCAAAAGTCCGCCTCGAAGGGCGTCATTCACAAAAATCAAGCCGCGAGAAAAGTTTCCAGACTGACGCTTCAGGTCAACAACCTCTCCGAAAGCGAATCCTGAACAGCGCCCATCCAAAATTTGTGAACGGGCGGTTAAATCGACAATAAGAAATTTTCAAGAACGAGTGGTGCCTGAGATCCTGATTTCAGGCGCCCATCCGCTTGGTAAAGAAGCATCAGGGCTTTTTCAAGATCCTTTTCCTGCCACCGTCGTGCTTGGTCGAGAATTTTGCCCACCACAAATCCTGGCACACCCAGTTTTTTGGCCATGTCTTTTCGGGAAACGTGTTCGGATATAAGCTCTTTCGCTTGAAATATGATGCGAATTTGTCGCGTCAGCATACCGATAATCCCAAAAGCGGCATCCTTTCCTTCTTCTTCCAGATAGCGGTTCAGAATGGAGAGAGATCGCGCTTTTCGACGTTGAGAGATTTCATCCATTAATTCAAAAATTGTATACATCCTACTGAATATACTAAGTTCCTTAATTTCTGGAATTCCGATTTCACTGCTACCGTGACGAAGACGGAGCTTTTCAAGCTCTGTGTAAAGTGTCCGCGAACGGTTGCCAATAATCTCCTGAAGGTGACGACAGGCATCCTGTCTGATGTTCAGCCCCATCTCCCGGGCTGAAGCCATTATCCAAGGGATCACTTGGCCATCCGTCAATTCTCTGAAATGAACAGCGTAGCCTTGTTTTCTCATGATGCTGAAGAACTTTAAACGGAAATCGGGTTTCTGGGCCACGAAAATGATACAGGTGGTTTCAACCGGAGATTTCACATAGGCAATCAGAAATTCGAGATCTGAAGCGGCGATGCGGTCGGTGCGCCGAACGATGATGAGACGGTTGCCGGACAGGAACGGCAGAGACCGGGCGGCATCGAGGATATCGCCCGGATTAACGCCGCCTTCACCATCAAATATCTGGACGTTAAAATCTCGAGCCGATTCAGGAACAGCCTTTTCGCGAATTTCTTTCAGGATTTTTTCAAGGTGAAAATCGTCGGGACCGTAAAAAAGATACAGCGGCTTCAAGCGGCCCTCGTTCAGATGAGTCAAAACAGTTTCCGGGGCTGTTTCAACAGACATCAGAATCTTTCCATGGTTTTCAGATAGATTCTTTCAGCCAGCAACTGTGCAATTTTCTTGGTGGCGCGGCGCTGGTTGTAGCGGGTTTTCAGAGGGTCTGAGTTCACCGTAAAAGAGGCTTTTTCCACCATGTTGGGATCATTCCATATGATCTTTCCGGTTTTCGTATCCACGAGTCTTGCTTCAAGCCTGATTTTCAACCAGCGTGAACTCGTTACATCGAAGGTTTCGTCCGTCACCCGGTAGCTCAGTGGTTCAGTTCTGATATCGGTCACCTTTCCGATCAAAACCGCTGCCGCCTTTTCCTTCGAAACCAGAGGTATTTGGGAGTGGCTTACAAACTCCCTGCGAATCATTTTAGTGAAATCCCCTTCAAAACCGATATCGGACGAGGGCGTTTCCATAAGCGGAATTGCCATACTGGCGATGTTGAGGTGCAGCGGTTTGCCGGTTGCCTGCAACTGGTAACCGCAGCCGGAGATCCAGAACACGCAGAACATCATCAATAGTAAAATTCGAAAAACTTTAGGCGGTTGCATCTTTTCTCAAATCACCACATTCACCAGTTTTTTCTGCACCACAATCACGCGTTTAACGGGCTTTCCCTTTAAATGGCGCTGTACTTTTTCATCAGCGAGGGCAAGGGCCTCAATCTCCTCGTCACTGCTTGAAGCGGCTACCTCAATCCTGCTTCTCACTTTGCCGTTTACCTGAAGGATGATGAGTTTTTTCTCAGTTACAAGGGCTTCTTCTCGAAAGTCCGGCCATGGGGCATTCAACAAAAATCCCTCATGCCCCATCATTTTCCACAGATGATCGGTGATATGGGGCGCCACCGGAGAGAGTAAAATGATGGTTGTTTCCACGGCTTTTCTGACAACCGACCAGGCAATGGCATTCCTTTGCTCCCCAGCATTCAAGAATTGATTGGTTTCATTGACCAGTTCCATAACCGCTGAAATAGCCGTATTGAAATGAAACCGGTTTTCGATGTCGTCGGAAACCTTTTTGATGGTTTCATGGGTTTTTCGATGGACCGATTTCAGGGGTTCTTTAAGTTCGGACTTCTCATCAAAGGCGTTGACCGTTTTCAGGTCCTCCAGGTTATCCACCACAAGGCGCCATATCCGCAGGAGAAATCTGTGGGAACCTTCTACACCCTGTTCACTCCATTCGAGATCCTTGTCGGGCGGAGAAGCAAAAAGACAGAACATGCGAACCGTATCGGCGCCATAGCGATCGATCAATTCCTGGGGATCCACCACGTTCTTCTTGGACTTGGACATTTTCACGATATTACCATTTATAACTTCCGCTCCGCACCGGGTACACCGATCATTCTCAACTTCTTTGGGGAGGAGGTAACCGTGTTGGGGACACGCTTGGGTCGCTTTGCAGACCATGCCCTGGGTCAAAAGATTGGTGAAGGGTTCTTTTATTCCGATGTGTCCCAGATCCTTTAAAACCCGCGTGTAAAAGCGGGAATACAACAGGTGCAAAATGGCGTGTTCAATGCCGCCGATATACTGGTCCACCGGCAGCCAGTAATCCACCCGTTTTGCATCCAGGGGACCGTCCTGGTAATCCGGACAGGCATATCGGTCAAAATACCAGGAAGACTCCACGAAGGTATCCATGGTGTCCGTTTCACGTCTGGCTTTGGAGGCGCATTTCGGGCAGGCGGTTTCGGTAAAGGAAGGATCAAAGGGCAAAGGGGAACCTCCATTGGACCGCATGTCCAGATCGAGGGGGAGCACCACGGGCAGATCTTCTTTTTTCACCGGCACAATGCCGCACGCGTCACAATGGATCATGGGAATGGGTGCTCCCCAGTAGCGTTGCCGTGAAATACCCCAGTCTCTGATGCGATAATTCACGGTTTTATGGCCAATCCCCTGTTCCTCGAGATAATCGGCAATGCTGTCCAGCGCCTCAAGATTGCGTTGTCCATTGAAAGGCCCCGAATTGACCAGAATTCCCTGGTCCACATAGGCTTCCGTCATATCTTTTTCAGTCAGTTCCGCATCCTCGGGCTTGATGACCACTCGCAGCTTTAAACTATATTTCCTGGCAAACTCAAAATCGCGCTGGTCGTGCGTGGGTACTGCCATGATGGCACCTGTGCCATAATCAAAAAGGACAAAGTTGGCCACAAAAATGGGAATTTCCTCGCGGGTCATGGGATTCAGGCAGTATCTTCCAGTAAAGACCCCTTCTTTGGCAGTGAAATCAGCGGTTCTCATAAAAGTGTCCATTTTGAGGGTACGCGCCACGAAGTCGAGAACCTCTTTTTCCCGGGGTGATCGCTTAATAATTTCCTTAACCATGGGGTGTTCCGGGGCCAGACACATGAATGTGGCGCCATATAAGGTATCCTGGCGTGTGGTGAAAACCTCAATGGCCTCTTCAGGACCCACCATGGGAAAGCGAATGGCAGCGCCATGGCTTTTACCGATCCAGTTTTTTTGCATACTCAGGACTCTGTCAGGCCAGCCCGGCAGTTTTTCACAGTATTCAAGCATGTCCTCGGCATAATCGGTAATTTTGAGAAACCAACTGTTCATTTCTTTAATGGCCACTTCCTGCTCAGGGTGCCGCCAGCAACAACCATCTTCCACCTGTTCATTGGCCAGAACCGTCTGGCATTTTTCACACCAGTTCACATGGGTCTTTTTGCGATAGGCCAAACCCTTTTCATGCATTTCCAGAAATACCAGCTGCTCCCACCGATAATAATCGGGATCGCAGGTGGCCAGTTCCCGATCCCAGTCATAGCTGAAACCCATTCGTTTCAGCTGAGCTTTCATATTTTCGATGTTTTCGTAAGTCCATTTTGCCGGATGGGTGTTATTTTCGATGGCGGCATTTTCAGCCGGCATACCGAAGGCATCCCATCCCATGGGATGGAGCACATTTTTTCCGCACATCCTTTTGTAACGCGCTACCACATCGCCAATGGTGTAATTTCTCACATGCCCGATATGTATTTTTCCCGAGGGATAAGGAAACATTTCCAGAAGATAGTATTTCTCTTTTGACGGATCTTCCGCAGCTTTGAAAATGTCTGCTTTTTCCCAACGGTTTTGCCAGATCGGTTCCAGTTCCAGCGGATTATATTTCATGTCAACTTTTCCTATACTTTCAAATGGTCCCTTGGCATCAGGTTCGGATTCACGACTCAGACCGACTAGGGCATCTTCAAGTGTATCCAGTGTGTTGAAGATATTGTCCAGTACGCCATTGATATAGCGGCTGGAATCCTCACTGCCGAATCTCTTGCCCAATTCAACGGCTTCGTCAAGGGATACTCTGGGGGGAATGTTTTCCAAATAAAGCATCTCATAGGTTGCCAACCTGAGAATACTGCGGTCCAACCGGGCCATCCGTTCCAAACGCCAGTGTTTGGAAGAACGGCTGATGATCCTGTCCAGAATGGTTTTGCGGTGGCAGACGCCTCTTACCAGGTCTCTGGAAAAATCCACGGATGCTTCAGCTATTTCAAAATTGTCGCTGATGAGGCGACATGCTTCCAGCGGATCATCATCACTGTATTCCAGATGAAAAAGAATCTGAAGAGCCAACTCGCGGGCCCTTCTTCGCTCCCCTGTAAAATGCTTCATGATTTTTTGCGAGGCATCAGCGGTACAGCTTTTATGGAATGGCTTTGAGTAAATTGACCATTTCAATGGCCGCCATTGCCGATTCAAAGCCTTTGTTTCCGGCTTTGCTGCCGGCGCGCTCAATGGCCTGTTCAATATTATCCGTCGTCAAAACGCCAAATGCGATTGGTACGCCCGTATCCAGAGATACGCTGGCGATCCCTTTGGAAACTTCATTGGCGACATAGTCGAAATGTGAGGTTGCCCCTCGAATGACGGCTCCCACGCAAATAATGGCGTCATATTGGGCACTCACAGCGAGTTTTTTGGCCACCACCGGCATTTCAAAAGCGCCGGGCACCCAGAATAGCGTAATGTCTTCCTTTGCAGTTTCGTGCCTGACCAGTGCGTCCACGGCCCCTTCCATTAATTTGCTTGAAATAAACTCATTGAAACGGCTTGCGATAATGGCAAACCGCATCCCCTTTGCTATCAACTGACCCTCTATTATGTTGACCATCAGGCCCTCCATATTGATCATCGGGCAAACACAAAGATTCGCTTTTAAGAAATGCCTACCTTCTCCAAAAGATGTCCCAGTTTCTGGCATTTGGTTGACAGATATCGAATGTTTTCCGGTTTTGGCACACATTCAATGGGAACCCTGCCTGTCACTTTCAACCCGTAACCCTCAAGGCCGACAATCTTTTTGGGATTGTTGGTAATCAATTTCATTTTTCGAACACCCAGTGCCACCAAAATCTGAGCACCCACACCGTAGTCCCGCAAATCGGCAGCAAACCCAAGTTCTTCATTGGCCTGAACCGTGTCAAAACCTTTGTCCTGTAGCTCATAGGCCTTGAGTTTGTTGGCCAGGCCGATACCACGCCCTTCCTGTTGAAGATATAGAATAACACCCCGGCCCTCTTCCTCAACGATGGCCATGGCCCTTTTCAACTGTTCTCCGCAGTCACAGCGGTAGGAACCAAAAACATCTCCTGTCAAACAGCTTGAATGTACACGAACCAGAATGTCCGCATCCGAGTCGATTTCCCCTTTTACCAAGGCCAGATGCTCATACTCATCGATATCGTTGACAAAGGCTATGGCCTTAAATTCACCGTAAGGTGTGGGAAGGGTCGTTTCAGCGCCTTTTTGAACAAACGACTCTGTCCGCATTCGGTAGGAAATAATATCCGCAACCGAGGCGATTTTAAGGTGGTGTTCTTCGGCAAAGGTTTTCAGATCCGGAAGGCGGGCCATGGTTCCGTCCTCCTTCATGATACCGCAGATCACGGCAGCCGGCTTGAAACCGGCCAGCCGTGCCAGATCAACGGACCCTTCAGTCTGCCCTGTTCTGAAAAGAACCCCTCCCCTTCTGGCACGCAATGGAAAGACAAATCCTGGTTGAACCAGGTCTTCAGGCACGGCACCATCGGCCACAGCCGTCAGGATGGTGTGTGCCCTGTCAGCGGCACCCATTCCCGAACGCATGCCATGCGCAGCGGCAATTGAAACCGTAAAGGCTGTTTTGTACGGAGAACGATTTTCTTCAACCATCTGTTTCAGGCCCAGTTTTTCCACGACGGCGGGGTCAAGAGCGAGGCAGATAAGACCGCGCGCATACCGGGACATGAAATTAATGGCTTCCGGCGTGATCTTTTCCGCCGCGATGGTCAAGTCCCCCTCATTTTCCCGATCCTCGTCATCTACGAGGATAATCATTTTTCCCTGCTTTAAATCTTCGATAACCTCTTCAATTGAACTGATTTCCATTTTATTTACCAAAGCCGTATTTCAGTAGGGTCTCAAGGGTGACCCCTGAAGACGTCCTTTCTCTCTTTTCCGATGGTTCTGTTAAAAGTAATTTCTCTACATATTTTCCGATGAGATCGGTTTCAACGTTAACCGGTTCGCCGACATTTTTTCTGAGCAACGTTGTTTCTGCTCCGGTGTGGGGAATGATATTTACATCAAAAAATTCATTTTCACAAGCATTAATGGTCAGACTGATGCCATCAACAGCGATGGAACCCTTTTTAATAATATACCTGGATAGGCTTATGGGGATCTCGATTCTCAAAAGCCAGGAATTGTTTTGTGCCTCTTTTTTAGTGATTTTGCCGATGCCGTCCACATGCCCCAGCACCAGATGTCCACCGAGACGATCCATAAGACGCAATGCCCGTTCCAGATTCACATGATCGCCCTGTTTCATAAGTCCCAGCGTACTTCTGGACAAGGTTTCGCCCGAAACGTCCATGTAAAGGGCATCTGCCTCCATTCGGGACACGGTGAGGCACACCCCGCTAACGGAAACACTGTCACCCAGTTTGCACCCAGCCATTTCAAACAACGGTGCAACACAGATCTCCATATGATCCTGCATACGATGCATGCCCTTTATCCTGCCTATCCCCTCGGCAAGTCCGGTAAACATTAGCAAGTCTCCACGATCGATTGATACATTCAGGCCTCAAAAAAAAAGCGTCATCAAACTGAAAAGATTTTCCCCCTGACCCTGTTTCTCCCTTCGTTCTTGGCTCGATATAGGGATTTATCCGCCTCGCCAACAATGCTTTCATGGGGAAAGGTGCCATTTTCTGCGGATGGTTTGAAGCCTACCACACCGAAACTGGCGGTAATTCGTATATCCTTTTCCTCATATGAGGTGACACTTCCAGCTACAGTCTTTCGAAGCCTTTCCGCAGACGACATGGCACTTTCGAAACCTGTTTCAGGCAGCACTATCAGGAACTCCTCGCCGCCATAGCGGGCAACCCAGTCAACATCATTTCTCAGGCTTTCCTTGATCCAACCAACGAAGTTCTTGAGGATCAGGTCTCCCGCCTGGTGACCATAGCTGTCATTGATGCGTTTAAAGTGGTCAATGTCCGTCATCACCAAAGAAATGGGTCGACGGTAGCGTGTGGCGCGGGTGATCTCCTTGCTGAGGTATTCATCCATATAGGTCCGGTTGTAACAACCCGTGAGTTTGTCCGTAATGGAGAGAATCCGGATTTTCTCATAGGCTTCCTTTAGCGATTTTTCCAGTTTCAGAATCCGAAGCGCTGTTTTCAACCGGGCTTTCAGTTCGGATCGATCAAACGGTTTTGTGAGATAATCGTCTGCTCCCGCTTCAAGTCCCACAATAATGTCTTTTTTGGAATCCCTGCCGGTAATTAGGAAGATATACACATAGCCTTCCGTGGGATTTTCTCTGATGGCCCGGCATAACTCAAGTCCGTCCATCTCAGGCATTCCCCAATCAGTTAGAATAATGGGGAAAAATCTTCGCTTAAATACGTTAAACGCCTCCCGGCCATTTACGGTGGATACCACTTCGTAACCCGCTTGGCGCAAGTTCATTTCCATCAGTTTTCGAGAAACCGCATTATCTTCGGCGATGAGTATGGGAAAATCGTTTTTCAAGAATGCGTTCCTCAAGTGCCTGTCGCCGCTTTTTCCGAAAGATTCTGTGTGGATGACTTAGAATTTAACATAGCCCCACCGTTTTGTTAAGAAAATATTTGTCATCACAGGGAAAAATGCAGCCGAAGGCGGCAGGGCGAGAAATCAAGCAAGATGCAGGACCCGAGATCTTGACTCCACAAATACCCGACACTATATTCGTAGCGATTGCATAATTCCAGATCGGAGTCTCACATGCCGGAAATTTTTCTACCCATACAACAGGACCTCCCCGGATTCAACCCCTTTTTTGGTTCCTGGCTCTCCCAGGGCGATATAAATTTCATGGTGGATCCGGGACCCGCGAATACCGCCGATCGGTTGATTGCGTCTATGGAAGCCTCGGGAATTAAGCGATTGGACTACATTTTAATTACCCATATCCACATCGATCATGGGGGCGCGCTGTTCGAAGTCCTCAACCGCTATCCGGAAGCAAGTGCCATCTGTCATGAAAAAGGTGTCCCTCATCTGGTGGACCCATCCAGATTATATGAAGGGAGCCTTAAAGTACTGGGAGATCTGGCGAGGGCTTATGGAGCACCCAAGCCGGTTGAAAAAGAGCGCTTGATACCTCACACCGCATGTCCGGTTCATGGCCTGAAAGTCATTGAAACCCCGGGACATGCTATTCACCACCTCAGTTTCACATATGAGAAAAGGCTTTATGCAGGAGAGGCCGCAGGGAACTACTTTATCGTTAACGGGCAGGAATATTTGCGCCCGGCGACACCTACCAGGTTTTTCCTGGACGTCTTCAGCAAAAGCGTCGATCGACTGCTCACCCTGGAAGACCAACCGATCCGTTATGCCCATGTGGAAAGTGCTGAAAAAGGGCATCGATTGTTGCGCCTTTTTAAGGATCAACTCCGGCTATGGGAATCCGTCATCGGTGAATGCGTTGGTGAGGGGGGCCGAAAAACGGATATGATCAGACATGCTGTGGACCGGTTGTTGAAAGAGGATTCCCGCCTTGCGGCATTTGAGAGTATGGATGAAAATACGCAAAAGAGAGAAAGAATTTTCATGGCAAACTCAGTTAACGGTTTTGTGGGGTTTTTCGAAGAAAGAGCCAAGGAGCAGCGTTATTGAATAATGGAAAATCTTGACTTTCTTGAAAAATCCAATTTTCGATCACTGCTTGAAGCAGATGGTGCGGACCGCATTCAGGACAAACTGGTGGTGATCGATGTGTTCTTGAACACGGAAGAACACATTACCCTTGAAGAGATGATGCGATTTCTTGGGGAAGCGGGTTATGACTTTGATTCGGGATTTGTGAAACATTGCCTGCATCGTATGGTGGATCTGGGATTTGCACAGCGAAAAACCTTTGAAGGACAGCCCGTTCGATATGAGCATCGACATTTGGGTCGCCATCATGACCACCTGGTTTGCACCAAATGTGGAAAAATCGCTGAGTTTGCCAACGAGGACATTGAACGCTTACAGGTGGAAGTCGCGGCCAGCTACGGGTTTCACATGCTTCAACACCGAATGGAAATATATGGCCTGTGTTCAAATTGTTGCTCGGAAAGAAAACCATTGATACCGCTGACCATGGCCAAAGCCGGCGAAACCGTTCTGGTGCGGGATGTGGCAGGATGCAAACATAAGCAAGGGAGACTGGCCTCAATGGGTTTGAGACCGGGTGATCGTATCGAAATCATCAACGATACCGGTGGCGGAAGGGTCATCTTGGGGCTTGGCAGCACCCGCCTGGCCATCGGCAGGGGAATGGCCAATAAAATTATGGTGTCGCCGGTAAAAGATAATCCCTGACCGGAAGACTTCAAATCGCTTAAACGGCTTTTTGCAGCAATTCTCTGAGCCTGTCTCGAATGACCCTGATCATTCTTTCACCGCGACTTCGATAATGGTAACGGGCCCTTTTTGGAGGACTGACCCAATCGGGACAATGTCTCAGTGCCAGTTTGATAATGGCCAGCTCGTCATCGAGTATAAATCTTCGAAAAACCATGGGTAAAGGCGGGAGGCAAAATTCCGATTTTGAGATGGAGGCGGCCCAATCCACAATGTAGGGCATGCCGTCAGCGCCCAGGAGGGTATTGGGCGCCCGTTTCAAATCACAGTGGGCCACTCCCCGCTGATGAATGGCATTTACCAGGTTTTCCATGGCATCAAAAAAATGAAACGGCAGCAGCACTTCCTTTTCCAGGTTTTCAAGGCTCCTGCCCGGAATTTCGGCAACTGCGAGGGCAAGCCCCTCGATGACACCGTAAAACGCGGGCACGCCTTTAATGCCTGCGAGTCTGCCATACGCCTTTGCTTCACGCCAGATGAGGAAGCGCCCCGCAATATGCCTGAACAGAAACCGGTTGCGGCTGAAATCCTTGACCACCGCACGAATCCCATCTTTTTCAATGACCCAGATGGTCGGCCTGGTGTTGGAAGACTTTCTCAGAACGCCGCAGTTGGCTTCCGGCAGATCCGCTAATTTGAGATCATGAAACATTCAACGACCCTTCTTTTGAGACATAGTGGTTTCCCATTTCTTTCAGCTGAATTTCCGGTTCTTTTAACAGGTGAGCGGTATTTTTTCAAGAAAGCACGTTCAAAAAAACCGATTCCTGAAATTTCAGCGATTGTTTTTGCAATTGGAGGAAAAATAAAGTATGAATAATTACTCATTGGTAATGAAATAGACATATTTGAAATGGATTTTAGCAAAAGAGGAGGAAAGATCATGAAAAAAGCAGGGATTTTGTTTGCCATTTTGCTGACAATGACCATGCTCTGGGGATGCCAGCACACCCAAGTAGACGGAGGGGTTGCGCAGTCTGTTACGGCAATGGATCGCATTTCAGAGAGCGGACAACTGGTCGTGGGAACAGCCGGGAGTATGCCGCCACTTAACATGACCACCAAGGATGGGGAGATCATCGGCCTAGAACCCGAAATGGCCAAAATGATGGCGGAAGCCATGGGCGTAAAGGCAACCTTTAAAACCATGCCCTTTTCGCAGCTTCTTCCTGCGCTTGAAGCGGGAAAAGTGGATATGGTGATGTCCAACATGACCATTACCGGTAAGCGAAATATGAAAGTTGCTTTTGTGGGGCCCTATTTTATTTCAGGTAAAACCTTTTTGACCACGGAAAAATGGGTTGCTTCTGCCAAACAACCTGAGGAAGTGAACAACGCCAATACCAAACTGACAGCGCTTCGGGGTTCCACCAGTCAGCAATTTATTGAGGAGGTTTTTCCAAAGGCCACGCTCCTTCTGGGAAAGGATTACGACGCGTGCGTTGCCATGGTACTTGACGGCAAGGCGGCTGCCATGATCGCCGATTATCCCATTTGTTTGCTCTCTGTCATCCGGTACCCCGATCATCAGCTGATCTCGGTGGTTCCCCCGTATACCTATGAGCCTATTGGAATTGCCATTCAAAAGAACGACATCCTGCTGGCCAATTGGCTCGAAAACTTCCTGGAGACCTTGGCGGGCAGCGGTGATTTGAAAGAACTTCAGGATAAATGGTTCGAAGGCGGCAGTTGGATCGAAAAACTTCCGTAACTTTTGTTCAGGTATTGAAGATCTGATAACGCCCTCGGAAGAGGGCGTTTTTTATGCTTAAGGGTAAATCCCCGGGTGCAGCAAACCTTCGGTTTCATTCAAGCTAAACATGATGTTCATATTTTGAACGGCACTGCCCGCCTGTCCTTTTACCAGATTGTCAATCAGACTCACCACGATCAGTTTTCCGGTTCGCTCATCAATATTAAGTGAAAGGTTACAAAAGTTGCTGCCACGGACATGGGTGCTCAGCTGCGCTTTTGCAGGGCCGAAAACTCGAACGAATTTCTCATCTTCATAGAAAGAGCCATAGGCGTTTTTAACGTTAGCAAGGGTCTGCCCTTCCTGCAGCTGTGCGTATATGGTGGTCAATATGCCACGGCACAGCGGCACGACGTGCGGCGTAAACGTAATCTTAACCTTCTCTCCCGCCACCAGGCTCAGTTCCCTTTCGATCTCGTACACATGCTGGTGACCTGATATGCGGTAGGCGTTCATGGCATCATATCTCGCTGGATAGTGAAAGGTGGCATTGGGATTTTTTCCTGCGCCGGATACACCGGTCTTTGCATCACATATGATGGTTCCAGGATCTATGAGTTCATATTTCATGGCGGGAGAGAGACCCAGGATGCAACTGACTGCAAAGCATCCGGGGTTGCCTACGAGGCTGGATTGGGCGATTTCTTTTCGATGCAGTTCCGCCAGGCCATACACTGTATCATTTAAGAGTTCCGGCGACGCATGGGGTTTACTTCGACCGATTCTTTCCGCGTAACCCTGATATATCTCCGGATCATCAAAACGGAAATCACCACTATAATCAATAACTTTTACATTCTTTTTCAACCATCTTGACGCTCCCTGCTGACCAACCCCATCCGGGGTGGAAAAGAAAACCACGTCAAAATCATCCGGACAATTCGGATCGTCCGGATCCATAATCGTCATATCGCAAAACCCTGTCAGATGGGGATAAAGATCACTCATGGGTTTCCCCACATCCTGTTTATCCATGAGCGCTCGAATTTCCACGTGAGGGTGTGCGCTCAAGAGTTCCACCGCGCCACAGCCGCCATACCCTCCTGCCCCGATAATGCCTACTGCAATTTTATCCATGAAATACCTCATTCAATTAAATAGACGGTTTCTAAACATTAAAGCGATAGTTAATAATATCGCCATCCTTCACAACATATTCTTTTCCTTCCAGCCGCACCAGTCCGGCTTTTTTAGCAGCCTGAAAGGAGCCTTCGGCTTTCAGATCATCAAAAGCCACCACTTCAGCGCGTATAAACCCCTTCTGAATATCCGAGTGCACTTCGCCCGCAGCTTGAAGTGCGGGTATGCCGTTTGTAATGGGCCAGGCTCTGACTTCATCGGAACCCACCGTGAAAAAAGAGATTCGATTGAGCATACCGTATGAGTGCCTGATCACTCGGTCCAGGACTGATTCACGAATATTGTATGCTTCCAGAAATTCCTGCGCTTCCTCCATGGTCATGGCTGCCAAATCCATCTCCAGTTTCGCTCTTACAACCATAAAAGATAGATTCTCCAGCATTTTTGTCCAGGAAGGGAGTGTTTCATCCTCATCCCCATTGTTGATGATGACCAGCATCGGTTTGGCGGAGAGAAATGTAAACCCCTTCAAAATCGGATCCGTGGCAATTTCAGGCGCATTTCTGAGCGCCTCGCCCTGCTCCAACATTTCCTGGCAGGACTTCAAAAGGGGTAATTCGATCTCTCCCTGTTTTCTTCCCCGTTTTGAATCCAGATAAATCCGCTCCAGACGCTTTTCCACAACGCCCAGATCGCTTAAAATCATCTCATCTTCTATCTGCTGAAAATCGACTTCGCAGTTTGCGGGGCCGGTCCCCGGGTCCTCAAAATTGCGTACCACGTGCAGTATGCCGTCGCAGGTTCGAATCTGATTCCAGAATTCTCCATCGGATTTCCCGTCGGAAGCCCCCGGAATCCGTGACGGAAGCAGATATTCGATTTTTGCATAAATGGTCTTCTTGGGCTGGTACATGTTTTCCAGAAAATCGATTCTTTCATCCAGGACCGTGGTGCTGGCGATCCTTGTATCTTTTTGAGGGCTTCCCACTGCATTATCTCCTCTTGCACCGGTCAATGCGGCAAACAGCGTCGTTTTGCCGGCCAGGGGAAGTCCCGCGATTCCCAGTTTCATGGTTCTTAAAATCCTCCCTTTGCGCGTTTTAGCAGCACGTAGATGGCTCCGGTGCCCCCATCGTACGGCCTGGCCGTTGAAAAGGCCAGTATGATTTTTCTGACAGGCCCGCGACTCAACCACAACGGCACGCGTTTTTTCAGCACGGGGATATGGTTTTCTGAATTCAGACCCTTGCCATGCACGATAAGGACACACCTCAAGCCGCGGCTATGACTGTTCAACAAGAAATCCCTGACACGTATTTCCGCATCCTCCTGTTTCAGTCGATGCAGATCCACAAAATCCTGAACGGGGAAAAGGCCATTCTTTAATTTCTCCATGAGTCTCGGGTCAAATCCTTTCACACACCCTTCCATATATTCGTCGCTGAAAGTGATGTCCATTTCAGCCGCACCACTGATCAGATCGGAAAGATGTGCCATGACTTCAAGCTCTTCATTCTTGGGCGCATGGGCGGGGCGCAGTGAATCTTTGTCAGGGACTATAGTGATTCTTCCGCGTTTCATGGTGAGGGGTGACACATTGGTCATGGCCTCAAGAAAAAGGAGCTCATCCTCTGACATGAGAGGCCTTTCTTTTTCCACAGGACGTCGCTCATCTTCCAATGTACCAGGTTGACCGATGGCACTTTTCTTGAAATGGCTCAAGTCACGAAGTGCAGGATTGAAAAGCGCTTCCTTGGCGTGAGAATTCTTCTTTCTCCGCGCATTTTTTTTGCCTTTTTTTTTCTTGCGTGCCATTCTTGCGGTTCTTATCCTGTCATCACTAGTTTAGCAAAATGCAGGATTTGACTTGAAATTCTTTATCATATTTTTCTATAACACAAAACTGATCAATTTGGTCTCACAAATTTTTTCGACGGGAGAGACGTATTGTGGCCAGAATGGATGATTATATCAAGGCATTGGAGCTGGGAAAAAAAGAGCTTACGGGAGAAGACCCGAAAAAGATCGCATTCAGAAGCGGTGCGGAATATATTGAAGAAAGAAACGGGGAAATGGGTTTTTCCATCAATTTTTTAAACAGAAAAATTCTTATTTCCTGGCCGGATCTCAATTTTTCCACCGGTACCGACAAAGAGGAAGTTCCTATCCAGCAACAGGTATTGCTCCTTCACTATCTGAATATTACCGAAGATGCCGAAATATTAGGCGAATGGATTGCCTATCAGGAAGTGCCGGACGGAAAATTTTATCTGGATGCATTTGTCCGGCGTGCCAAAAACCCTATGTTACACGGTTTTGGAAACAATCCGGAGTTGCTGGTAAAACTAGCCGGTGAAGCTTACGGTGCCACGCCCCTGTCCCAGGGAGATGTGGCCGTCAGGATTCAAGCCCTGCCGCTGGTGCCGGTTGCTCTGATTCTCTGGAGGGGAGATGATGAATTTCCACCAGAGGGGACAATTCTTTTCGATAAGAGCGTGCCCAAGGTACTTTCAGCGGAAGACATCGCCTGGCTGGCAGGCATGATTATTTACCCTCTGTTAGGAATGGCCGCCGGAAAATAGAGATGATTGAGGTGCGTTGTGAAAACAGATAAACCCCTGGTTGGTGTCATCATGGGAAGTGCTTCGGATGCCGGCGTTATGAAAGGATGTGTGGATGTGTTAAAAGAGATGAAAATTCCTCACGAAGTAAAAATCCTTTCCGCCCACAGGAC
>JAJDOH010000203.1 GCA_022340265.1 Deltaproteobacteria bacterium
ACCAGAATAAACAGTAAAGTAAGTTCACTTTTTCTCGGAGGTATTGCCAATATTATTGATAATCTGTTTTATCACTTTTTTATGGACCATGCTTGTGGTTTGTATCTCACTGTAGCGTCTGCTGTTGTTAATGGCAACAGCCACCAATCGGGCGGTCAGGTCCAACAATTCAAGGTCGTCGGTTGTGAAGTCCCCGCTTTTCTTGTTTAATGATTGAAGTGTGCCTGAACAATGTTCCTTGTAGTCAATCAAGGGGGTACAGATCAGATTACGGGTTCGAAAACCTGTCATATCATCCACCCCACTAAAAAAACGGCTGTCATTATCGGTATCATTAACTATTGCAGGCATACGGTGTTCAAACACCCATCCAGACACACCGGATGATTTTGGAATGCGGATTTCCTTCTTTTCAAGATCCTGGGATGAAAAAGAGGTGAGTTGTTGTTTCAATGGGTCGAATAAGAAAATCGATGACCTTTCGGAATCCATAAAGTGGTTGAGTTTGTACATGGAAACTGCAAGTACCGCATCTATGTCGCTCTCCAAGTCGAAAAGCTGTGACAGTTCCTTTGCCAGACGATAATGTCGGATCATGCTTTTTTCCATTTTCCCCTCCTCGCCAAATCCGTCTTAAATACGAGCATGGGTTCATGCCTATACAGCAATTTCAATTTAACTATTCCAATTGAAGTTTATCAATACAGTATCGAACAGTTTTGTCAATTGCTATGATGTGGCATTGAGTGGGGATAGGGTCTGATTGGTAGACACCACCTTTAGCATCTGACACCAACTTTCTTTTTTCGACGCAAAAATTTAGCAGGTGCTGCGGATGTCCCCTTCGAACGATATGTTACGCGAAAATTACTTGACAAACTACCACATTGTGGTAATTTAACCATAGGCGGATTGATTCATATTGCATTGATTTTGATCTGACGCTACGTTTTCAATTCTGCAGCTTATCCAAGTATACTGAATATATTGCTCTCGCCACCGAATTCCCAATCCACCTCATAGTTCGATTTCTTTTACATTTCCACGTGAGTAAAAAACTCAAAACTACAGCTATAGCATTTAGCTGCAGTCAATAAACCGGATTGGGTTAGTATCCATGACTGGTTGACCGACTCTTTTTGGATAGGCCAGAAAGAGTATATTAAACATAGACTTCAAATGGATGGGAGAACTTACAATGGCTCTTTATTTCGCCGTGCATACTCTTAAAAAAAGTCCTGATGAAATCAACAACGTCTGGCCCGAACTGGCCCCTAAGATGGCACGGGCAATGGCGGCGGGTGATACTCCCGCCAAATGCATTAAAACATGGAATCCCTTACCACACGGGCGGACAGACTACATGTTCTGTCTGTGGGAAGCCGAAAAACCTAAAGATATCGAGACTACGCTGGGGAAGTGGCTTGACTATTTGACTATCGATAGTATGAAGGTTGATGAGGTCGACTGGGCCGAATATGTTAAAACGCTTTAACGGGCAGTTGCGGAAAGTTCGATTTACTCAACACCAAAGAAAAGATCGAGCTTTCACGCGACCTTCAGGTCGTCACCGCCGTCATGGACGCCGCCGGCATACGTCTGTTTAACACTTTTGCCATGCTCGAACATCCGGAAACATTTCAGGTCCTGTTTGATATAATCAACGGTTTTTATGGGCTGAATTTGACGGCCATGGATTTAACAGAAGTGGGCAGGTCTAATCTCAAAAATGTTAGAGACTTTAACACACGAGCTGGCTTCACGGCTCCGCACGACCGGCTGCCGGATTTCTTCTTGAAAAAAAACCGTCCCCTCACAACACGACGTTCACGGTAAAGAATAAATTATGATATCGAATGTTTGATTGGCAGCTCAACCGATGACACGTCCGTCTCACAGGTGGAAGATCATTTAACTCTTCCTTTTGGTGCAGACTATGAAGTGCCCAAAATGCCAATTTGACAATCCTGAAGCCGCTAAATTTTGCATAGAATGTGGCGGCCATATCGAGTTTCTTTGTCCGCAATGCAGGGCCATCACCCCGGGTACTGGGAAATTCTGCATGCAATGTGGGCAAAACCTGACCCCGTCCTCTATTACAATTCCCACCGACCCTTCTCTTGAGGAAAAGTTAGACAGATTTCAACGCTATCTTCCTGAAGGCCTCACTGAGAAAATTTTATCTCACAGGGAAAAAATTGAAGGTGAGCTCAAACACGTCACTGTGATGTTTTGCGACATGGAGGGATTTACACAATTTACCGAGAAACTCGGACCTGAGAGAGCCTACGGTTTCATGGACAAGGTTTACGAACTCCTTATCCACAAGGTGCACAGCTATCAAGGCACAGTCAACGAGATGACCGGTGATGGCATAATGGCTCTTTTTGGAGCACCCATAGCATTGGAGGATGCCCCCCAGCGAGCGATAAGGACGGCAATAGCGATTCATAGGGATATAGCTAAGTTCAGCGATGAGAAACGAAAAGAACATGAAGAATTACCAGCCCTGAAAATGAGAGTAGGTATAAACAGCGGACTTGTAGTTGTGGGTTCGCTGGGGAACACCCTCAGGGTGGAGTTTAAGGCAGTGGGGGATACGGTTAATTTAGCATCCAGAATGGAAGGGCTGGCAGAACCGGGCGCCACCTATGTGACGGAAGATACTTTCAAACTTACTGAGGGAATCTTCCGGTTTGAAGCCATGGGAGAGAAAGAGGTCAAGGGCAAGAAAGCGCCTGTTAGCGTTTACAGGGTCATCGCGCCCAGCACCAGAAGAACAAGGTTCGATGTCAGTGCCGAACGGGGATTGACCCCTTTTGTGGGAAGAGAGCGGGAACTCGAGCTTTTACTGGATGGTTTTGAGCGCTGCAAGTCAGGCCGCGGTCAGGCATTTTCCATCGTGTCCGAAGCCGGATTGGGTAAATCGAGGCTCTTATTCGAGTTCAGAAAGGCCGTGACCGGCGAAGACATGATGTTCCTGGAAGGAAGGTGCCTCTCTTACAGCAAAGGCATGTCCTATCATCCGGTGATAGACATCCTGAAGGCAAGCTTCGATATTAATGAGGCCGACGGAGATTCAGAGATCAAGAAAAAGGTGAAAAAAGGGCTGAAAATATTGAGAGTGGATAAAGCGTCGACACTCCCGTATCTTCTTGATCTGCTCTCGATGAAAGAGAGCGGGATCGACAAGATCCCCCTGAGCCCTGAGGCGAGAAAAGATCGAATTATGAGGGCAATTAAGCAGGTTACGCTTAAAGGATCAGAGATACGGCCCCTGGTTCTATCCTTTGAGGACCTCCACTGGGTGGACAAAAGTTCAGAGGAAGTATTGAAACATTTTTTAGGAAGTATATCGGGGGCAAGGGTGTTAATGATATTCACGTACCGGCCGGATTATATTCTCACGTGGGGTGCAAAGTCGTACCACAGCCAACTGAACTTGAACCGGCTCTCCAACCGGGAATGCATAGCTATGGCGTCATACCTTCTGGGCACGGAGGATATCGACAAAAATCTTGAAAAATTGATCTTGGAGAAGACAGAAGGGGTTCCATTTTTCCTCGAGGAGTTTATAATGTCTCTTAAAGATCTAAAAATTATAGAGATAAAGGACAACAGATATCGTGTAACAAAAGAAATCAAGGAGACAACCATTCCTGCCACGGTTCAAGATGTCATTATGGCCCGGATTGACTCTTTGCCGGAAGGAGCCAAAGACCTTCTTCAGACTGTGTCAGCGGTGGGGCGGGAGTTCAGTTACGATCTGACCAAAAAGTTGACGAGTCTCACGGAAAAAGAATTACTGCCGCGCCTATCGGTTTTAAAGGACTCGGAGCTTATCTACGAGAGAGGTATCTATCCCCAATCGACCTATATCTTCAAGCATGCGCTGACTCAAGAGGTTACTTATAAGTCCTTGCTGAAAAGCACTCGCCAGAAATACCATCGAAAGATTGCACAGGCGCTGGAGAAAAACTTTTCCAATACAATGGAGATGCAGCCGGAACTGCTTGCCCATCATTATACAGAAGCTGGCCTTAATGAGCAGGCTATTGATTATTGGCAACAAGCAGGCAACCGTGCCACTCAACGTTCGGCTCATTCGGAAGCAATCAGTCACTTGAACACAGCATTGGAGTTACTTGGGACCCTGCCGGGTACCCAAGAGCGTACGCAGCGAGAACTAACGCTGCAAGTTGCCTTGGGCTTGCCGATGACAGCCGCTAAGGGCTATGGGGCTCCAGAAGTGGAACGCACCTACACCCGTGCTTGGGACCTATGTCAGTTGGTAGGGGCGCAGCCATATCCGGTGCTGTTTGGTTTGTGGCGGTTTTATCTTCTGCGGGCGGAGTACAAAACGGCGCGTGACATAGGGGAATTGCTCTGCACCAAGGCCCATTGCTCAGAAGACATCACCTTCCTTGTAGGCGCCCATCGAGCGATAGGGGCGACTTTGTTTTATCTCGGCGAAATGAGCGCGGCCCGAAAACATTTAGAACAGGGGGTGAGCCTCTACGATCCTCAGCAGCACTCATCTTACCTCCTTTTCGGGGTGGTTGACCCCGGTGTGGCATGTCTCTCCTATGCGGCCTGGGCCATGTGGTGGCTCGGCTATCCAGACCAAGCCTTGGATAAAAGCCATGAAGCGCTCTCCCTTTCCCAGAAACTGTCTCATCCCTTCAGCCAGGCCTTTGCCCTAAGTTTTGCTGCCTGGCTTCATCAGTTTCGTCGGCAGTGGCAAACTGTCCGACAACGGGCAGAGGCCACCTTTGCGATATCCATCGACCAGGCGTTCCCGTTCTGGCTGGGGTGGGGAATGATAATGCGGGGATGGGCCTTGGTTGAAAATGGCCAGGGCGAAGAAGGGATCGCACAAATGCGCCGGGGCTTGGTCGATTGGCAAACTACAGGGTCAGAGTTAGGTTTACCGTATTTTCTTTCATTGCTGGCCGAGGCACATCTGAAAATTGGACAGACCGATGAAGGATTGTCAGTAATTGAAGAGGCATTAGCTGCGGCTAACGACAGTGATGAACGCTGGTACGAAGCGGAGCTTTATCGGCTTAAGGGAGAGTTGTTGAGGCTAGAGGCAAAACCTGAAGCTGAGGCGACGGAATTATATCGACAAGCTATTGAAAAAGCCCGCATCCAAGGAGCAAAGTCTCTTGAACTGCGGGCGGTGATGAGCCTCAGTCGCTTATTGCAGGATCAGGGCAAGCAAAAAGAAGCCCGCCAGATGCTTCAGGATATTTACGGCTGGTTCACTGAAGGATTCGACACCACGGATCTCAAAGAGGCTAAAATCTTGCTGGGGGAACTCAGTTCATTAAGTGAAGAACAGTGCGAAAAACGACCCTTAACTGAGCTAAAAAAATCAAACAACGGAATGGTTATTCCATTATTGGGCAAACCTGAGGTATAGCTGCTACTATGCACAGCTTTTATTAGCTCTGGGAGCATGAAGGCCAACCCAAAAATCTTATGGTTGGCCTTTTTCATTCATTTTTGTGATAAGGAAACCAAATGTATTAATGAACAACCCATTTAAGTTTCATCGGCCAGCACCCGGCCCTCGACCGGAGGACGATACTTGAATTCCATCCGGTTCCGGGAGCCAGTTTTCTTTCTCTTCGATCATCTTCCAGACCGTTCCGTAGCGCTTGCTGCGGACCTTTTCCCTTACGCGAGGCAGGTCCATCTTTTCCCGCAATTCTTTGAACCGGTAGGCCGAGCGTTCGCTGTGATCCAGCAATTTTTCACCGACGAGCATGATGCAGCAGTTCGGCAAAGACCCACAATTTTTTTAATTTCTGAGAGATCAGGTGGGCAATCGGTTCGGATTTTTCGAGGATCACGAAACCGATGGCCATCACTCCCAGCAGACTCGCAATTGGGACCCACCTTTCGGTGACACTTTCCAGCCAGGTCAGAAATATGGCGGCTCCCAGGCCTAGAAGTATAATTAATGCGATGCTGAAAGCTATGTCGGCATCACCTCCACTCACGAAAACGATTTCAACCCCGATGCAAAACTAAAAAGCCGGTCGTTGTCGGCCGCGCTCGGCAATCTCCGATGGTGCGGCTTGGTTAAACTGCGTGTGGCCTTGTTCGTCACTCTTTGGGAGACGGCGTTTTCTCCTGTTCCGCGGCGCTGGCAATCTGCAGCATGTCGGCGAGTTTGCCGATTGCCCACAGGATTTTGTCGACTTCAAGGGGATCCATCATGCGGATTTGTTCGATGAAATGATCCTGCAGGGCTTTGGGGGCCTGCTTGATAAAACGTTTGCCCTCGTCGGTGACCTCCACGTGAATCTGCCGTCGGTCCCGG
>JAJDOH010000228.1 GCA_022340265.1 Deltaproteobacteria bacterium
CTGAAAAAGGTTTCCTTATGATATACAATAAAGAAGTTATTTTTGGACGATCCCTTAATGCCAACTTCATCGCCCGCCCGGTAGGCCCTGCAAAAAGAGACCGCTCAACCCCCGAAAGGAAAATGATGACAATCAAAACATTTGCTTGCAGCTCAACCCTCTTTGTTTTGTCCATACTTTTTTTATTTGGCCCGTCACCCGTCTTTGCAGAGGAACCTAAGACACTGGCCATTATCCCTTTCACCATGAATTCCGAACGCAACCTTGATTTTTTAAAGGAAGGCATCATGGACATGTTGAGCTCCAGGCTCGCCTGGAAAGACAAGCTCAAAATCATTGAAAAAGGCGTCGTGAAAAAAGAACTTGCCACTGTTTCCGGGCCCATGAATGAGGCAAAAGCGCTTGAAATCGGCAAAAAACTTGAAGCTGACTTTGTCATTTTCGGCAGCCTTACCGTATTCGGGGAAAGCGTCAGCCTCGATGCCAAAATTCTGGATGTGAAAAAATCGGAGGTCCTGATCACCGCCTACGACCAGTCAAAGGGCATGGACGGCGTCATTCCCACGGTCAACCAGTTTGCAGAAAACATCAACGCCAAAATCATGGGTAAAGACCTTCCCTATCAAGAGGCCAAACCCCGTGAATCGGCCCAACAGCCAGGGGGTCCGGGAGCGCTTGTCAACGCTGGCAAAGACGCGTCAGGGTCTTATAGTAAGCCTTCTCTCGTTCAACGGTTTAAACTTGAAGTCAGGGGCCTGGATGTGGGGGATTTGGACGGTGATGGCAAAAACGAAATTGTTTTAATCGATAAAACAAGCGTTTATGTTTATAAATGGGAGAAGAAGGGTCCCTATCTTTTTAAGGTCGTTGAAGGGAGCTGGTCTCCCAATTACATCTACATAACGGTGGCCGATCTCGACGGAAACGGCAAATCGGAGGTCTATGTCTGTAATCTCACCGCCACCGATGCGGGCTCCCTCGTCCTTGAATGGAACGGGAGCGAGTTCAAAGAGATCATGCACGGGCAGACATGGCTCATTCGCGCCACAGACCTGCCGGGCAAGGGAAAAGTCTTGCTGGGCCAGCGACGGGATCCGGAAGGGAACTATCTGGGCGGCGTGCACATCCTGAAACGCCAGGGTAACGACCTTGCTTCCGTGGGAACGCTGAACTTACCCCGCCATTCCACCGTGTTCAATTTTGTACAATCCGATCTTTCGGGGAATGGCAGTGTCTCTACCGTCCTGCTGGGCCCATATGAACATCTTCAGGTCTACAATGCCACCGGTGAACGTTTATGGAAAAGCGATGACTATTTCGGCGGGAGCCTGGTATATATGGAATACAGCGATCCCAATTTTAACCGTCAGGCCCACACGGCCAAGAGGCTCTTTATTCCGTCCCCGATTTTTATTACTGATGTGAACGGCGACGGAAAAAACGAACTGATGGTGTGCCAGAACCATTCTAAAACCGGCCGCATCTTCGACGATTTCCGCTGGTTTGGATCCGGACGGGTTCATTTCATGGACTGGGACGAGGCGGGACTTGTTTCTCGGTTTACCAGCCAGAAACTTTCCGGAACGGTTGTGGGCTACCAGGTGGCGGATGTGGACGGCGACGGCCTGAAGGAACTGGTCGTGGCCAACGTCACCAGCGAAAGCTATTTCGTCGGCCTTCCCAAAAGCCGCCTTGTGGTGTACGATCTGGAATAAGCTTTTTTTGATCGAATCCTGAATCCATTGGAAAGGTCAATGGGGATGATGAAAACCCTGCATGTGCCGCTTGCCTGGCCAGATTAAATTCCCGATACCTGTGTTGCTGTTGCACATCTCACCAATGATTTAGGTGGGGTACACAACGGATCGACAGGAAAAGTTGAGCCGGTAACCGCAGGTGTCAGCATCGTCAATCCGGTTTCCCCGGGTTCCCATCTCCCGCAAAACATCGATCGATCCCGTTCCGAACTAAACCGCAGGGGTCCCATAAAAAATGCCCCTTCCCACCAATTAGGGGAGAAGGGGCATAACAACTGTTTCGCTCTTGATTAAAGAAAGAGCACTAAACCGCGAACGGTTTAGAAGGTGATCTGGAACTGCACGCCGTAGATGGCGTATTTTCCGAAGTCCTGCTGATCATTGCCCTGATACTGGATCTCACCGTCATCATACCACATAAACTCCGGGCGGACCCTGAAACCCTTGGCCAGATCGATGGGAATGCTGAAGCCCCACATGGTGGAGGAAGCATCCAGTTTCCCGAAATTCGCACCAACCTGCACGTCGTCCACCCAGCTCCTCATCTGACCGAACATGACATGGGGCTCTACCGGACCGAGTTTGTACCACACATCAAACCAGTAGCTGTAAGTGGTGGCGTCGTTGACCTGGCCATTGGCGTTCGCCAGGCCTGTGGAGATCAACGCGGGCGCGGAAGTACCGATCAACATACGGGTATTACCGATGTTCTGCCCGTAGTTTCCTTCCATCGCGAAGCCAAAAGGTCCGAAACCACCCTTCACGCCCAGCGTTCCAGCGATAGTGGTAAGGGAATTATCGTAATTGCTGTAGGCGGAATTGAGGTAATCAACGGTTCTGTACTGATACAGAAAACCGGGATAAAGAGCGATGGGACCAAAATAGAGGGGAACACTCAAATCAAAACGGGGAAGCTTGGTGTTGTTCTGGTAGTCCACAGACAGCTGAGCGCCCTGATATTCCACGGGCATATAGGTCAAGAACTGGTTGTTGTACCGCGAACCGGCATTGGGATCCACCAGTGCCAGCTCGACCCGGCCGATTTTTCCCATGTTGAACGTACCGCGCACCTGGGCAAAACGGCCACTGTACCAGTCACCATAGCCGACGCCGATGATGTTGAGGGATCCCGACTGGGTACCGATCAGCTGTGAAGGATTCAGGGGTGAAAAGGGGGTGGTGCTCTTACCGGCCATGAGGGTAAAGTTGGGGTTAATATCCCACCACCCATAGGCATGACGCAGAACAACACCGTTGTCGGTTGCCAGGTCCACGCCCTGTCCCGTATCGCCAAGACCAAACTCGATGAACATGCCCACGTTGTCTTCATTGGTCCAGCGGGCGTTCAACCGGGTGATGCTCGGGACCTGAATCGTGGTCACCTGATAGTCATCGGCACCCGTTCCCCAGGCAATGGAATTGTTCTCGTCCCTGTCCAGATAATAGAAATCCGTAAAGATGATACCGCCGATCTTCACTTTTGCCATGGCCGGTACGGTAAAGGCAACCAGCAACAGCGCTGCAATTCCAATAATAAATAGCTTCTTCATTACTCTCTCCTCCTAAAAAAAGAATTGTTCCGAAATGACACATCAAAAAAATTTTAACATTCAAAAGCCCCTAAAATTATCGCCCCCTTTCATCAAAAAGATATGGCTGTAGAACCGCCGCTTACTATTATACATATCCATACTGATTCTTTGCCACACTGAATTAGCAAGTTATGAAGAAAATGTCAAGCATTTTTCAAACCTTTCAGGATATTTTTGATATCCCCCTCAGATTATCTCCCAGATGGCGCGGAAACACCGATTACAGCAGAGATTAAAGCCAAAAGCCCTCGCCGCTTTTTTTGAGCCACCATTCTCTTGACATTCAGGTGGTTGTTGATAATAGTATATTTTCATGCTTTAAATCAAGAAGATCAACACACAAATTTAGTACAGGATAATGGTTTTTAAAAGCCATCGATGGCGAATCGAAAAATGACAGGGGCTTGCGGTTATCCCTGGTCGAAACTGCGCATGCGTTCAGGAGCGAATTCATGAAAGTACTGGTAAGTGACCCTCTTTCTCAGGTGGGCATTCAACTATTTCAGGAAACCCCCGATATCGATGTGGATGTACAGACCGGACTCAATCCCCGGACCCTAAAAGAAATTATCGGCAATTATGACGGCCTCGTGATCCGCAGTACCACCCGGGTTACCGCGGATATTCTGGCATCCGCCGGGAAACTGAGGATTATTGGAAGGGCTGGCGTGGGACTTGACAATGTTGACATTCCCGAGGCCAGCCGGCGTGGTATCGTTGTCATGAATACGCCCGAAGGGAACACCATTACCGCGGCAGAACACACCATGGCCATGATGATGGCCATTTCCCGGAACATTCCACAGGCGACGGCGTCTCTGAAAGCAGGCCGGTGGGAAAAAAAGACTTTCAAGGGTCGTGAACTTTTCAACAAAACCCTCGGGCTTATCGGGGCCGGCCATATCGGTCGCATTGTGGCCGACCGTGCACGGGGCATGAAGATGAAAGTGATTGTTTTTGATCCCTACATCAAACCTGAAACCATTGAAAAACTTGACTTTGAACCGGTTTCTCTGGACGAACTTCTTGCCCGAGCGGATTTTATTACCATCCATACCCCTAAAACAGAAGAAACAACCGACATGATCAACAGCCAGGCCCTTGCTAAGATGAAAAGGGACGCCATATTGCTCAACTGTGCCCGTGGGGGTATCGTCAATGAAGAAGATCTCTTTGCGGCATTGGAATCGGGACGTATTGCAGGTGCGGCATTTGATGTCTTCACGGTCGAACCTCCGGGACAGAACAGACTTATGACCCTTGACAATTTCATCTGCACACCTCATTTGGGCGCATCCACCCGGGAAGCCCAGGATAATGTGGCAAAGGAGGTTGCCGAACAGATCATCGCCTATCTGCTTCATGGGTCCGTCAAGAACGCAGTGAATGTTCCCGGCATCAGTGCTGAACTGATGACGATTTTGAGGCCCTACGCCATTTTGCTGGAACGAATGGGTTCATTGCAGGCTCAGTTGTCTGACAGCGCCCTGGTGGAAGTGCGAGTTGATTACTCAGGGCTCATCACCCAGTACGATGCAAAACCACTGACCACCGCCATGCTCAAGGGACTGCTTACACCCATCCTGAAATACGATGTCAATTTTGTGAATGCTCCCTATATTGCGGCGGACCGGGGCATCAAAGTTGTGGAATCGAAAACCGCCACCAATGAAAATTTCGCGAGTCTCATAAAACTTACCGTCAGAACACTGGAAGATGAGCATATCGTTTCCGGCACCATTTTCGGTAAAAAACTTCCGCGAATTCTGAGAATCAATAATTTTTATCTGGAAGCGATCCCGGAAGGTCACAATCTGTTGATCCATAACGAGAATGTTCCCGGCGTTATCGGCGCCATCGCCACTACGCTCGGCCAAAGCGGCATCAACATCAACCGGATGCAGGTGGGTGAAGAGAGAGAACACAGGGAAAATGTTATTTTTCTTTCCATCAGCGAGATGGTACAAGATGATATCATCATGAAATTGAAAACGTTAAAATACATTATTTCGGTTCGCAGGATAAGCCTGTGAGTTCAAGGAGATATTTCATGTCGGAAGAAAATGAAAAGGGATTCGTGATTAAAGATAAACGCACCCTGGATGAAACCGGAAAAGCGAAAGCCACCGCCAGCAATGAAGAAAGACCAAAGAAGAAAGCCCAAAAGGGCCCTTCGCAGGAATCATCTCAAATGCCGTTGCCCGAGATCAATTTCCCATCGCTGATATTCAGCCTCAGCTCCACTGCCCTATACCATTTAGGAGAATTGCCCGACCCAGAGACCAACGAAAAGAAAAAAGACCTGTTACTTGCCAAGCATGCCATTGACACCATTGCCATGCTTAAGGAGAAGACGGCCGGCAACCTGAGCGCTGATGAAGAAAAATTCATCGTAAACGTTCTGACGGATCTTCGGCTGCGGTATGTGAAGGAAAAGAAATAGTCTCCGGCGCAAAACCCTGGATTCTCCGTTCAGGCGTCACCCGAACAAAGACTCATAGACAACCTTTTAGAGACTTGCCTACAATAGCATCATGTCAACTGTACCCTTTGGCCACCCTTTCAACGTCTTTGCCCCCGCCAAATTGAACATCCGGCTGAAAATCACCGGAAAACGAAGTGACGGCTACCATAAACTGGTTTCCCTCATGGTGCCCGTGGATCTTTTCGACCATATGGTGCTCAAATTTATTGATGAACCTCGAATTAACGTAACCTGCCGGGGTTTTTCGGCGCCGGCAAACGCAGACAATCTGGTCTGCCGCGCAACCAAGGTCTTTTTCTCTCAAATCAACTGGCAAAAAGGACTCTCAATAGAACTCAACAAAAGAATTCCCGTCGCGGCCGGTCTCGGCGGCGGCAGCAGTGACGCGGCGGCCATACTCATGGCCCTGAATGAAACCCTTTCCGCTTCTCGTCCCCTCTTCCCCCAAGAGATACTGGCCGAAATGGCACTGAACCTGGGAGCCGACGTACCCTTTTTTCTAAGACGAGGCCCCTGCATCGCCCACGGCATCGGCGAAATACTTGAACCCGTTTATGAATGGCCATCACTTTCTTACGTGATTGTTATGCCGGATATTTCCGTTTCGACCGCGTGGGCTTACAAATCTCTGGGCCTTCAGTCTTCCGAGTCAGCGACGAAAGACAGGCGGGAATTAGAGTTGACAAAGGACGAGTGTTACTATATGATTAGGAATTTAGAAAAAATGCCGATGGAAGCCTGCCGTTTGCTGGAGAATGATCTGGAACGGGTCACCATGAAACGGTTTCCGATCATAAAAAAGATAAAGAAATCTTTAACAGATGCCGGTGCCATCGGCGCTTTGATGTCAGGGAGTGGCCCCAGCGTTTTTGGTGTTTTTGAATCCGAGACTTCGGCCATTAATGCAAAATTAATCCTTGATGGTGCATCTTTTGGCCAAGTTTTTGTGGTCAAAGGAATTAATTCATGGGGTGTCGTCAAGTGGTAAGACACGGGTTTTTGGAGCCCGCATTCGGAGGTTCGAATCCTCCCACCCCAGCCATGCTAAAAATATAATTGTCCGAGAGGATCCAGCGTTGAACAACGACATAAAACTATTCGGCGGAACTTCCAATCCTGCGTTGACCCTTGAGGTTTGTCGTTATCTGGACGTCAGCCCCGGAAAGATCCTTGCCAAGACGTTCAGCGATGGCGAAACCCGAGTTGAGTTGGGTGAAAATATCAGAGGACGTGATGTGTTTGTCATACAGTCCACTTCCACCCCGGTCAACGACAACCTGATGCAGCTTCTCATCATCATGGATGCCATGAAGCGCGCCTCCGCCAAGCGTATCACCGCCGTGATTCCCTATTATGGTTATGGAAGACAGGACCGCAAGGTAAAACCCCGTGTGCCCATCAGTGCCAAACTGGTTGCCGACCTCATTACCACGGCGGGTGCCCATCGGGTAGTGGCCATGGACCTCCATGCGGGTCAGATTCAGGGATACTTCAATATCCCCGTGGACAATATCTTTGCGGCGCCCATTCTGCTCAAATACATCCAGGATAACACAAATGGGGACCGGGTGATCGTATCCCCCGATGCCGGGGGGGTTGAACGGGCACGGGCCTTTGCCAAACGGCTTTCAGCATCACTGGCCATCATTGATAAACGGCGGGTTACGCCCAATGTTGCGGAAGCCATGAACATCATCGGCGAAGTCGAAGGCAAAACGGCCATTATTCTGGACGACATGGTTGATACGGCAGGAACGCTGACCCAGGCTGCCCGGGCGCTCAACGAAAGGGGTGCAAACTCGGTTTACGCATGTTGCACGCATCCCGTCCTCTCGGGACCCGCCATAGAAAGAATTGAAGCATCTCCCATTGACAGCCTGGTAACGACCAATACAATCCCACTCAGCAAGGCCGGTGCTGCATGTTCGAAGATAATCGAACTTTCCATCGCTGAGCTTTTAGGAGAAACCATCAAGAGAATAAACGATTCCAACTCGGTCAGCACGTTGTTCGTGTAGCCTTGGAACGCATGCCTGAAACGTCAGGCTGCCATACTTTGTGAAAAATTTTATTAATTAATGCTGGAGGTAAATAATCCTAATGAGTCAATTAGCGCTTGCTGCCCATATCAGAAGTGAAACCGGAAAAGGTGCAGCCAGAAGATTAAGGCGGAACAACCAGATTCCCGCCATTTTTTACGGCCCGGGCGCCGACCCCGTAATGTTGCGCATCGAATATTCACACCTTCTCGATCTTGAAAAGGCAGGCAAAGGTGAAAATGCCATTTTAGACCTCAAAATACAGACCGATCAGGGTGAAACCACCAAAAAGGTGATGGTCAAAGAACTCACCGTTGATCCTCTGAAAAACACCTTTGTCCATGCGGATTTTTATGAAATCTCCAACGACAGGAAAATAACATTGCCGATTCCTGTCCACCTGCTCAATACGCCCATCGGCGTCCAAGAAGAGGGTGGGATTCTTCAGCAGATTCGAAGGGAAGTGACCATTACCTGTTTTCCCGAGAAGCTGATCGAATTCCTGGAAATTGATATTGCGAATCTCAATGTGGGCGATACGGTTCGTATTGGGGATCTGGAACTTCCGGAAGGCATTCAAATCTTGGAAGAACCGAATCTGACCGTTGCCGTGGTTAACATCAAGGGTTCCGCGCTGGCGGATCTGGAAGCTGAAGAAGAAGCTGAAGAAGAATTGGAAGAAGCGGTAGAAGGTGAAGAAACGGAGGGTTCGGGAGAAGAAGCCGCCGAAGCATCTAAAGAAACAGAATAATTGAAAGGGGGTGAACCTTGAGATAGGGAAATTTGTATCTGATTGCAGGTCTCGGGAATCCCGGGCCGCCATACGAACATACCAGGCACAACATAGGTTTGAAATCCGTTGAGCAGTGGGGGAAATCCCTTGGGGCAACCCTCAAAATTGATCGTTTTGGCTCAAAACATGCCCCGGTTAACTTTCGGGGCAAGAAAATCGTTCTTCTTTGCCCCCTGACTTTCATGAACAAAAGCGGTGAATCGGTCGGGGACTGCCTTCATTACTATGACCTGGCATCTGACAGACTGCTGGTCATACACGATGATCTGGACCTTCCTTTGGGAAGAATCAAGGTTATCAAGCACGGTGGGGCAGGTGGTCATAAAGGTGTGTTATCAATCATAGGGATTTTGGGAAATTCAGAATTTTCGCGGGTCAAAATCGGCATTGGCCGCCCTTGCCATGGGGAGGCAATCGCGGATTATGTGTTAAGTGATTTCTACGATAATGAAAAAAAGCTCGCGGAAGATGTCATTCGGACTGCGATAGAAGCAGCCGAACTGTTTGTTTTGGAAGGGGTTCAAACGGCAATGAACCGTATCAATTGCCGAAGATTAACAATTTGAGGAGGAAGAAGTGATGCAGGGATTAACTAAATTAGCTCCCTTTATAGGAATTTTAAGTCTGATTATTGCCTGGCTGATTTACAATTATGTCAAGAAGCAGCCGAACGGCAATGCATTGATGGCCGATTTGGAAGAACAAATCCACACCGGCGCCATGACATTTTTAAAGAGGGAATATACGGTACTCGTCGTATTTATCGGTATCGTCTTTATTCTTCTGGGCTGGGGCGTCGCCTGGAAAACCGCAATCTCCTTCATTACCGGTGCGTTGTGCTCCATGGCGGCCGGTTTTTCAGGCATGACCGCCGCCACCCGAGGCAATTCGCGGACCGCTGAAGCCGCCAATAAGCACGGGCAACCCGAGGCCCTGAATATTTCCTATTTTTCGGGTTCCGTCATGGGCCTGGCCGTTGCCGGCTTGGGGCTCCTGGGTCTAGGTTTCTGGTTCTGGGTATACGGTGGCGATCCGGCTACCGCCCAATACATCAACGGTTTTGCCATGGGCGCCAGCTCCATCGCCCTTTTCGCCCGTGTGGGCGGCGGCGTGTACACCAAGGCGGCGGATGTGGGTGCCGACCTGGTGGGTAAAGTGGAAGCGGGCATTCCCGAAGATGATCCCAGAAACCCGGGCGTCATCGCCGATAACGTGGGGGACAACGTGGGGGATATCGCGGGGATGGGCGCGGATATTTTTGAATCTTTCGTGGGATCCGTCATCGCCACCATTGCCATCGGCGCCACCATGGCTGTGACGCCAGAATTTATTAAAGCATTTCCAGTTCTCCAAGGCCTGGACGAAACCGCCATCAAACTGAAATACATGGCCATGCCGATTCTGGTGGTCACCGCCGGATTGATCAGTTCCTTTTTCGGTGTCTTTTCCATCAAGATATTTCAGAAAGGCAAACCGGCAGGGGCCCTGCGCTACACCACCTTTGTGGCCGCCATCATCTTTGTCATTCTTACCATTATCGTTACCAAGGGCCTGGGTATGCCGTTCGGTGCCTTCTGGGCCATCTTCTCCGGATTACTCTGCGGCATCGCCATCGGTCTTCTGGCTGAATACTACACCTCCGGACCTCCGGTCAAACGGATTGCCGGGCAGTCTGAAACCGGTTCCGCTACCGTCATTATTGCCGGTCTTGCCGTGGGCATGCAGTCCACCTATCTGCCGATCTTAGGCATCTGCGTGGCAACATACGTTGGCTATATTACCTGCGGCATCTACGGTATCGGCCTCTCGGCGGTGGGCATGCTGGCAACGGTTGGTGCCACCATGACAGTGGACGCCTACGGTCCCATTGTGGACAACGCCGGCGGCATCTCGGAAATGGCTGAACTGGGACCCGAAACCCGAAAGATCACCGACGGTCTGGATGCTCTGGGCAACACCACTGCCGCCATCGGCAAGGGATTTGCCATCGGTTCCGCAGCCCTCACCGCCCTGGCCCTGTTTGTGGCCTATTCACAAGCCGCCAAGCTGGGGCATGTTTTCATCGATAACCCCAAAGTGATCATCGGCATGTTCATCGGCGGCATGGTCCCCATGACCTGCGCGGCGCTTACCATGACCTCCGTGGGCAAGGCGGCATTTTCCATTGTAGAGGAAATCCGACGTCAGTTCAGGGAGATTCCCGGGCTTCTGGAAGGGAAAGAGGGCGTCAAAGGAGACCCCGCCACCTGCGTGGCCATCGCCACGACCGCGGCCCTAAGAGAGATGGTTACACCGGGTCTTATCGCCGTTTTGACGCCTGTCCTGGTCGGTTTTCTCCTGGGCAAAGAGACCCTGGCCGGCGTGCTGATCGGCGCCACCATCATGGGTGCCTTCCTGGCCCTGTTCATGAGTAATGGCGGCGGCGCCTGGGACAACGCCAAAAAGTACATTGAAGAAGGGCACTTTGGCGGAAAAGGTTCCGATAACCATAAAGCTGCTGTGGTCGGCGATACCGTAGGCGATCCATTCAAGGACACCTCCGGACCCGCCATGAATATCCTGATCAAATTGATGTCGGTGGTTTCGCTGGTGATCGCACCCATCCTTCCAGCGGCATCCTTGATCTTTGGATAGGTAAGACGTAATTGCAAATTTCATAAACCACAATCCACCGCCGACTGTTTCCGGAAAAAATGCAATGGTATTAAATGCTTAGACCGGAAGCAGCGGCAGTGGGTTTAAAACAAAACCATTATGATTTGCGCTTGATTTTGCTGTAGCGAAGCATCGCAGCTTTTGCAGATGCCTTGTCTTAGTAGGATGGAGGTTTAGATGTTCCAGGTAGGTGATTTGGCCGTATATCCCGCCCATGGCGTTGGCGTTATTGAAAAAATCGAATCCCAGGAAATTTCGGGGTGCAAACAGGATTTTTATGTGATGCGCATCCTTGATAACGACATGATTATTATGATCCCGACCACGAATGTGGATCACGTGGGACTTAGAGACATTATCCCCAAAACGGAACTTCCAAAACTGTTTTCCATTCTCAAGAAACGAGATGTCACGCTGGACAGCCAGACCTGGAACCGTCGCTACCGGGAATATATGGAAAAGATCAAGACCGGGTCGGTCTTTGAAGTGGCTGAAGTCTATCGCGATCTTCTGATTTTAAGATACGATAAAGAACTCTCTTTCGGCGAGCGGAAAATGCTGGATACGGCTCGAACCCTGTTGGTTAAGGAAATTTCCCTGGCAAAAGAGACCACGGAATCGCAGGTAGAGAGCGATCTGGATCGCATGTTTTCCTAATACCGCAGAGAAACACTTTTCAGCCAATAGTTGTCTTCTTTTTTCATCCTCACCTTTACTTTAAGCTAAAAAACGTTGATAGTGAACGAAAACGCCACTGACAGCCGTTTTTCCCATACGATTGCCGGCAATCATCACGGTACCCGGCTGGACCTTTTTCTTTCCCGGCACCACTCCGATTTATCCCGGTCGCGAATACAGACTTTGATTCGGGACGGTTGCGTTCGGGTCAATAATTTCCAAACCAAACCGAGCCGTCTGCTAAAAGAGGGAGACCAGGTTTTTCTCGTTATTCCCAAGCCCTCGGCTACTGAATTGGTTCCCGAAGAAGTCCCCTTTTCCGTCCTTTTTGAAGATGCCTGGATCATCGTCCTTTATAAGCCGCCCGGTATTGTCGTCCATCCAGCTCCCGGTCATTCATCAGGGACCCTGGTCCACGGTCTTTTGAAACATTGCACAGATCTTTCAGGCATTGGGGGAACACTCAGACCCGGCATCGTTCACAGGCTTGATAAGGATACCTCCGGACTCATGCTTGTAGCCAAAAACGATAGGGCCCACCAAGCCCTTGCATACCAATTCCAGGATGGAACCGTTCATAAGGAATACATCGCCCTGGTCCATGGTCTGCTTGCATGTGAAAGCGGCACCATTGATCTTCCCATTTGTCGGCATCCTGTTCGCCGAAAAGAAATGTCCATCGCCAAAAGTGGCGGTCGTAACGCGCTGACCCTTTGGAAAAAAATTGCGGATTGCGAGGAAGGGTTTTCCCTGTTGTCCATTACCATCAAAACAGGCCGGACGCACCAGATTCGCGTTCATTTCTCCCATCTGGGCCATCCTCTGGTGGGAGATACGGTTTATGGTCATGGACCCGATACCCTTAAAAAGCGCTTTCTCAGACGCAATCCCGGCCTGGTATCCGCCGTGAAAAGGCAAATGCTGCACGCCGCTCGCATCGGCTTTGTGCATCCAAAGGAAGAAACCTATATGACATTTGAAGCGCCTTTGCCAGAAGACATGCGACAGGTTCTCCGCGCGCTGAACCTTAGCATGCATTTTTCCCAAACAAATCCTTGACATGGCGAAAAAAAAGCGTTATAGATTGTAAAAATAAATGTTTCCTTTCTTTGGGAGATTCGGTACAGACCGGACGTTCGAATAAACTCCATTACTATTCTGCTGAGAAACCTTACTATAACTCACATAACAGGGTACTAGAGGTGTCTGTTGCGGCGCATAAAAGTTGCCGTACCATTTTTGTTGGTTGTCTTTACAGCAGATCTGCGGTGTTAATCGGTGCCTTCTATTTGTTAAGGAAAGCCGAACCAAATATACTTATCCAAATGTTGATACCAGGCAATAAGGTAAATGAAGCCTTTCCATTTTTTTCAAATTTGAAACCATTAAAAAATTAAACAAAATTTGGACCACTAACCTTCTAACGGAGATCTGCCATGAATCTTGTAGAGCTAAAAACAATGAAAATCAGTGAGTTAACCGAGATGGCAAAGGAATTTAAAATTGAGGGCGCCTCCGGAATGCGAAAGCAGGAGCTCACCTTTTCCCTGCTTCAAGCCCATTCAGCACAAAACGGCCTCATATACGGCGAAGGGGTCTTGGAGATCCTTCCGGACGGATTTGGTTTCCTGAGAGCTCCGGACGCCAATTATTTGCCCGGACCCGATGATATCTATATTTCGCCTTCGCAGATTCGTCGGTTCAATCTCAGAAAAGGAGACACCATCAGCGGCCAAATCCGCCCACCAAAAGAATCAGAACGATATTTTGCCCTTTTGAAAGTGGAAAAGGTCAATCATGAAGACCCCGAAATCAGCAGGGAAAAGATTCTCTTCGACAATTTGACACCGCTTTATCCTGACGAAAGAATCAAGATGGAAGTGGAAGCGGATAATTTTTCCACCCGGGTGATGGACCTTATGACACCCATTGGAAAAGGCCAGCGTGGTTTGATTGTAGCACCGCCCAGAACCGGGAAGACGATGCTGCTGCAAAATATTGCCAACAGTGTCACCGCCAATGATAGATCAATCCATAAGATCGTTCTGCTGATTGACGAAAGACCGGAAGAAGTGACCGATATGGCTCGATCCGTAGAAGCCGAGGTAATCAGCTCGACCTTTGATGAACCTCCTCAACGCCATGTACAGGTTGCTGAAATGGTCATCGAAAAGGCGAAGAGACTGGTGGAACATAAGCGGGATGTTCTGATCCTGTTGGACAGTATCACCCGATTGGCGAGGGCTTACAACTCCGTCGTTCCGCCCAGCGGGAAAATCCTTTCCGGCGGTCTCGACTCGAACGCCCTTCACAAACCCAAAAGATTTTTCGGTGCTGCCAGAAACATTGAAGAAGGTGGAAGCCTGACCATTATTGCGACCGCATTGATTGACACCGGAAGTCGAATGGACGAGGTGATATTTGAAGAATTCAAGGGCACGGGTAATATGGAAATCCACCTGGATCGAAAACTCAGCGACCGGCGTGTTTTTCCGTCCATCGACATCAACCGCTCCGGCACCCGTAAGGAAGAACTCCTATTGGAACAGGCCGATCTGAACCGGATCTGGATTCTTCGCAAACTGCTTGCGCCGCTGACCCCCGTGGACAGCATGGAATTCCTGCTTGAAAAAATAAAAGGAACAAAGGATAATATAGATTTTTTGAATTCCATGAGTGAATAGCTCATGGCATGACCTTATGAACAAATTGAGGAGACTAAAATGAAAAGTGGCATTCATCCCAAATATTACAAAACCACCGTACGTTGCGCCTGCGGCAACGAATTTGAGACCGGTAGCACGGTCGAAAATATTAATATTGAAATCTGTTCCAAATGCCATCCGTTTTTTACCGGAAAGCAGAAACTGGTTGACTCGGCCGGTCGAATCGAACGATTCAAACAGAAATACGCCAAGTACAAAAAATAGTCCCGTATCCGCTTAAAGGTGTAAATATCACGTTTAACATCAGGATGAAATAGAGAAGAATCAGCTCATGGCAATGTTTGACAAAATGAAGGAAACCCAAGAACGCTACCATGAACTGGAGACATTTCTGGGACAACCGGAGATCATCCAAAATCAAAAACGGTTCCAGAAATATGCAAAAGAACACAGCGATCTTACCCCGATCATAACGGTTCTGCGTGAGCACCAGGCCCTTCAGGATGAAATTTCTGAAAACCGATCCCTTCTGCAAGACCCGGACCCTGAAATAAAAAAGATGGCCAAAGAAGAAATCGAGGCGCTGAACAACCGCCTCGAAAGAACGGCTGACGAACTCAAAGTACTTCTACTTCCCAAAGATCCAAACGACGAAAAAAACATTCTGCTTGAAATCAGAGCCGGCACCGGTGGAGAAGAAGCGGCCCTTTTCGCGGCAGATCTTTTCAGAATGTACAGCCGCTATGCGGAGTTGCGGCGTTGGAAAACGGAAATCCTGTCACAAAACATGACCGGCATCGGAGGCTTTAAGGAAGTCATTGTCCTGATAGAAGGTCACAGGGTGTTCAGTCGGTTGAAGTATGAAAGCGGGGTTCACAGAGTTCAGCGTGTACCCGAAACCGAGGCACAGGGACGGATCCACACGTCAGCTGTCACCGTGGCAGTCCTTCCGGAAGCAGAAGAAGTGGATGTGGAAATCAAACCTGAAGACCTTCGCATCGATGTGTACCGGTCGTCAGGGCACGGTGGCCAGCATGTAAACACAACCGACTCGGCTGTTCGAATTACCCACCTTCCCACTGGACTGGTGGTCACGTGCCAGGATGAAAAATCTCAGCATAAGAATAAGGCAAAAGCCATGAAAGTGCTCAGAAGCCGTATGCTGGATCTTGAAACAGCCCATCAGCATTCACGAATTTCGGAGGAGCGCAAGACCATGGTGGGCACAGGAGACCGGAGTGAACGGATCAGGACCTATAATTTTCCCCAGGGGCGCGTCACCGATCATCGCATCGGGCTTACACTTTACAAACTCGATGATTTTCTTCAGGGAGATCTGAACCTCATCATTGAACCTCTGATTACCTATTTTCAGTCGGAAGTACTCAAGAACTCCGGCGGCAATTGATCCTCATGCAAACTCCGTTATGACTCCCAAAGCATGGTGTATCAAAACACTGCTTGAAACGGCAACCGATTATCTGGCGGACAAAGGAATCGAAAACGCGCGCCTCAACGCGGAAGTACTGCTGGCTCACCAGCTCCACGTTCAAAGGATTTCATTGTATCTCAATTTTGAGCAACCACTGACGGAGAAAGAAGTCTCAGGCTTTCGTGATCTCATCAAACGGCGTTTGAACCATGAACCCCTGCAATATATTACCGGAAAGCAGGAATTCTGGTCCCTTTCTTTTCAGGTCAATCCCCATGTCTTGATTCCCAGGCCCGAAACCGAAATTCTCGTAGAGCAGGCCATCGTTTTAGCGAAGGGACTCGCTGAAGGTACTCGGCTACGTTTCCTTGACCTGGGAACCGGCAGCGGCGTTATTGCCGTCACAATGGCAAAGGAAATTCCTGAATCCCTCGTCTTTGCAACGGACATCAGCGGGAAGGCGCTTGATGTGGCCCGCGCAAACGCTCAGGAGCACGGAGTGTCAAGCAGCATAACGTTTATTCAGGGAGATTTGTTTGAGCCTCTGATGCTCGAAAAACCGGCGTTTCATCTGATTGCATCTAATCCGCCCTATGTATGCACCCACGAATTTAGTGGACTTCACTCCGAGGTTGCCCTTTATGAACCAAAGGCGGCACTGGACGGCGGAAAGGACGGGATGGATTATTTAAAGGAAATTATGGCCCGAGCACCCCAATTTTTGCTCCCTGGCGGCTGGTTGCTCCTGGAAATGTCCCCCTATCAGGTTGAAAAAGCACTTCTTACCCTGACGGAGACGGACATTTACCAACATACGAAGACCGTTGAAGATTACAGCCATCATCAAAGAGTGGTCATGGCGCAGTTGAAACAGGACGGCCAACCCTACTGATTTTCATTTGATTCTTTAGATCAGGAGAAAAAGCGCTCATGTCTGCAAAAGAACCCAAAGAATGGAAATCCAAACTGGTTGACCCTCAAAAAGTTCTTTCCAGAATCAAACCCGGAATGAGCATTTTTCTGGGCACCGGCGTTGCAGAACCCTGTACCCTGGTCAAAAGCCTTTTGGATTCAGATGCCGGAAATCTGAGAGATCTTGAGTTCATCCAGCTCATAAGCTTTGGACCGGCCATCACCATCACGAAAACGCAGAATCATAAATTCAGGCTCAAAACCTTTTTTGCGGGCTGGGTCGCAAGCGATGAGATTACCTCCGGCCGTGTTGATATGATTCCGAGCCCTCTTTCCGAGATTCCTCACCTGATTCAATCCGGTATTATCGGTATTGATGCCGCTTTCATCCAGATTACACCCCCGGATCGCTCCGGCTTCTGCAGTTTAGGCCCCGCCGTCGATGTGGCACGGCATGCCATGGATCACGCTTCCCTGGTCGTCGGCGAGATCAACCATGATACTCCGAGAACCATGGGGGATACCTTTGTTCATGTAGATGATTTTGATTTCTTGGTGGAGTCCAAAGAACCACCCATCTATTTTGAACGCCAGCCCTTCGATCCGATATTTGACAGGGTGGGCGCCAATGTGGCGGCCCTTATTGAGGACGGCAGTTGTCTGGCCTTTTCGGCAGGCCATCTTTTTGACGCTCTCGCACGTCATTTGAAAACCAAACGAAACCTGGGCATCCATTCTCCTTTTTTCACGGACGCCGTCATGGATCTGGTCAAAAGCGGGGCCGTGTCCAATCGAAAAAAAGGGCATTTCTTGGGAAAATCGCTGACCGCCTATGCCATTGGTACCCCGGAATTGCTTTACTGGCTCCATCGAAACCCACTGATTGAATTTCAAGGCATCGACGTGGTGGCCGATCCCAAAAGAATTGCACGAAACGATCGCACCATGGTGGTATTACCGGTTCGCAAAGTGGACTTAAGCGGTGGTGTCGCCCTTCACATGGGCAGAGGTAACGTTGGAGACGGCCCCAGCGAAGCGCAGGAATTCTTTAAGGGCGCACGATTTTCGAAAAAGGGTCGAACCATTATTGCGCTGCCCAGCCGGAATCTGAAAAAGCAATCCAATATTGTGATATCAGTGGATGACTATCCCAATCAATTTTCCATTCGGGAATCTCTGGATCTGGTGGTAACCGAATACGGTGTTGCCGCCATGACCGGACGTACCATTCGTGAAAGAGCACTGGCACTCATCGACATCGCTCATCCCGACGACCGGGCGGAACTGGTCCGTCAGGCCAAGGAAAAAAACATTCTTTACGCCGATCAACTCTATCTTCCGGAATCCGGAGCGCGCTATCCCGCCGACCTTTCCTGTGAGAGAGTCTTTCCAGGGGAAATCACCGTCCGATTTCGCGCCATCAAACCGTCAGACGTGGATGAAATGCGACGGCTTTTTTATCGGTTCAGCGATAAGTCAGTTTATTATCGGTATTTTTCTCCCATCAAAACCATGCCGCACGCCAAAATGCAGGAATATGTCACCATAGACTACACCAAAACCATGTCCATTGTGGGACTCATGGGAGAACCGGGTACCGGACGCATTGTTGCCGAAGCGCGTTATGTACGGCTTCCCGACAAACCGGTGGCGGACGTGGCGTTTGTGGTAGACGAAGAATTTCAGGGAAAGGGGATCGCAACATTTCTCTTTCAAACCCTCAGAAAAATTGCCAAGGAAAACGGCATCCGTGGTTTCAAGGCAGATGTGCTGGCCACCAACAAGGGAATGCTGAAAGTTTTTGAATCCGCATCGGATACCCCCATTCAGGCTGTCATGGACAGCGGTATTTATGAGCTGAACATGCCCTTTGATACGGACGAAAACAACACGCAAAATGATTAATGGGCGCTAAACAAGAAACAAGGCTTCTCACAGAACGCAACGAAGGTGTCTGCACGCTTGAGATTAACCGGCCGGAAAAGCACAATTTTCTCACTTCCGGGCTACTTCAACAAATGGCTTCCATCATTTCTGAACTCAGTCGTGACAGGGACATAAGGGTTCTCGTTATTCGGGGCGCAGGAGAAACATCTTTCTCCGCTGGATATGATATATCAGCCATACCCACCACAAACGATCTGAACCCGGATGCACCCATTTGCAGCCTATCTCCCCTTGAAGAAGCCTTTCAGGCCATTCGTCATTTCCCTTACCCGGTCATTGCCATGGTAAACGGTCACGCATTCGGGGGAGGCTGCGAATTGGCTGTCACCTGCGATATTCGTATCGGCAGACGGGGTATCACCATGGGAATGCCACCTGCAAAACTGGGGATTGTCTATCCGCCAGCCGGTTTTCGCCGGTTTCTCATGGTCCTGGGATTTGCCAAGACCCTTGAAATGTTCTTGACCGGCCGTCGGTATGAGAGTCACGACTGCCTTCGCATGGGTCTTCTGAACGAACTGGTGGAACCGGATGCCCTCAACAGCATAACCTACGACCTGGCGGCAAAAATAGCCGAGAATGCACCCATGGCTTTGCGGGGAACCAAACAGGCACTGTATGAAATAGCCGAAAAGAGCCTTCTCAGCAAACACGACGAATCAGAACTTGCCAGACTCTTCGAGGGGTCCCTTAAGAGCGAAGACTTAAAGGAAGGAAAGTTGGCATTTAAAGAAAAGCGAAAACCTCATTTTACAGGCCGATAGCCCATGAACCAGATCATCAGCCTGGAAAAAGGCAGGGTCCATCTTATGGCCAAGAAGGCCTTTCGAAACTGGAACAGCCGGTTTGAGGAAGAATTTACTTCCGACACATGTCTGGACCATATGTCCATCGACACCCTTTCATTTCTGGCACAGGGAAAGGAGAAGGGCACTTTTTATTTATATGATCTGATCATGGGTCTCAATCTACTGGGGTCAGGATTTGAATTCAACGAACTGTCACCCCGGAATAAAATGCGGGTCATTGACCAGTATTTATTTCTGCTGGACCGTATTCGGTACGAATGCATGAAGCGCCTTGGCTGGATAACCCGTTATCCCGGAGAGGAGATCTCACTGGTGGAAATGATCACCCGGTTTGAAGATCTGGCGCCCAACCTTCAGGGACAAATCCCCATGATGAACCCGGACTTTGAAGGTTCGAAGGAATTTTTCTCCGTCACCACCTATGAAAAAGAAGGGGTTGTCCGCAAACTGATCCCCAGACTCATGAAAGAGCTTCAGCATATGAACCAACCTGCTTGAAAAGGAAACGACAACGATGCTCATAGATCAGATGAAAGTCGGGCCCATGGCGGTATTCAGTTATATTGTGGGTTGCGAAACAGAAAAAGAAGCGCTGGTCATTGATCCGGCCGGCTCGGAAGGAAAAATCCTGGACCGGATCAACAGCCTCGGCCTGGTCCTGAAATACGTGGTCAACACCCACGCCCATGGGGACCACACCTGCGGCAACCGCGCGATCCTGTTCAAAACAAAAGCCCAACTGGTAATTCATGAAGATGACGCCGGAAGTTTGACCAGCGGCAAAAACAAGGCATTTACACTGGCACTGGGGAAAAAACCTTCCCCGAAAGCGGACATTCTGGTGAAAGACGGGGATTTAATGACCATCGGGAGGGAAACACTTCGGGTCATACACACCCCGGGGCACTCCCCCGGGGCCATATGCCTGTACGGAGACGGAAATCTCTTTACCGGTGACACCCTGTTTGTGGGGGCCGTGGGCCGGACCGATCTTAAAGGGGGCGACTTGGGGACCCTGCTGCAGTCCGTTAAAAAACTCCTGACCCTTCCCCTCGACACAACGGTCTGGCCGGGACACGACTATGGTGAAAGTCGCACTTCCACCCTGGCCCATGAAAAAGCGACAAATCCCTATATTACTGATTTTCTCTGAATCGATATTTTTTTAGAAAAGACTACCGAAAAGCGTTTGCCGGCGTTCATGCTAAAAGGTTTCTTTTTTGTAGTCTCCAACAGAAAGCCATTTTTCGATCAGACAATATAAAATGATAAAGAGATAACGGCTTCCCATCTCTTTCAATCTTAATTTAGATTCGCCCGATCGCCGGTTTTTCCATGAATTGGGCAGCACCGCATAGGAATACCCCCGCGTTATGGCTTTGAGCGGCAGCTCTACCGTTAGATTGAAATGATGACTCAAAAAAGGTCTGAGACCTTCAACAGTCCTTCTACGGTACATCTTAAAAGCGTTCGTTGTGTCATTGTACCTTATTTGGAAAAGAACGCGGATGAACTGATTAACCACTCGGTTCAGTACGAGTTTGTGGAAAGGGTAATCTTCCACAATTCCGCCCGTTATGAATCTCGACCCGAAAACGGCATCGTATCCATCTTCCAACTTTCTGAAGAAGCGCACAACATCCTCCGGAGAATCCGAGCCATCACCCATGACAATGGCGACCGCGTCTCCCTTAAATGCTTTCAAGCCTGTTCTGACCGCAAGCCCGAACCCTTTTTGGGAAGGATTTTTGACGAATCTCACTCCCGGAATCTCAGTCTTGAGACGTTCTAAAATCAGAGGTGTTTCATCCGAGCTGTGATCATCTACCACAAGGATTTCAAAAGCGATATCGGCACGTTTCAACCGAACAAACAAGTTCAATACCGTTTCCTCTATGCCATCCGCCTCATTGTGGACCGGAATAACGACGGAAAGTTTCATAGCCTCTTTTTGATTCCCTCAAACAGTTCCGAAAGGATATCGGTGAGATCATAGGCAAACGCCCAGTTCGGATAATGTTTCATGAACTTGGCATTGTCGCTGATCCACCAGATGTGGTCTCCGGATCGATGGTTCTCAAAATAGGACCGGTTGATTTTTTTCCCGGTGATGTTCTCACATGCGAGGATGGCTTCCAGCAGGGAGCAGTTGGCATGCCGACCGCCGCCGGCATTATAGACTTCACCCGGTCTGGGTTTCTGAAAAAAATGCCAAAACATATTCACCAGATCCCGGCTGTGGATGATATCTCTGACCTGCTTGCCTTGGTAGCCAAATATGGTATAGGGTCCGCCTGAAATGGCGCATCTCATGAGATAGGCCAGGAATCCGTGCAACTCAGTTCCCGAATGTTGGGGACCGGTCAGGCATCCGCCGCGAAAACATACCGTATTCATCTGAAAATACCGGCCATATTCCTGCACCAGAATATCCGCCGCCACTTTGGAGGCACCAAACAGACTGTGTTTGCATTGATCCAGCCCCATACTCTCGTCGATGCCCCGTAGCGCGAACCGATGGACTTCATTCACTTCCCATCGGGTTTCCATTTCCACCAACGGCAGTGAATTGGGTTTATCCCCGTAGACCTTGTTGGTTGAAGTAAAAATAAAGACTGCCTCCGGGCAGTACTTCCGGGTCGCTTCAAGAAGGACCAATGTACCATTGGCGTTTACGGAAAAATCCGTGAAAGGCTCCCTCGCCGCCCAATCGTGGGACGGTTGAGCGGCGCAATGGATGACAATACGGATGCTGTTGCCGTATTCTTTAAAAATCCGGCACATGGCCTTTTGGTCGCGGATATCCTCTTCCCGGTGATCGTATCCATGCACTTCCACCTTCAAGAGATCCCTGTTCCAGGCCGTTGAGGCATCAGCACCAAAAAAATAGCCACGCATGTCATTGTCGATGCCAACCACCTGAAACCCTTTATCTGAAAAGAACCGTACAGACTCAGAACCGATAAGACCGGCTGAACCGGTAATGATTGCCACTTTCATATGACCAATTAATTTCCTTTTCGCTTAATAACCTGTCATCATAGGTTTCAATTGCGTTTCATGGTCTCGAAGCCATGCA
>JAJDOH010000285.1 GCA_022340265.1 Deltaproteobacteria bacterium
GAGCGCCTTCATGCCATTACCGGAACCACCACCCGAAATGGAAATCTTAACGTCGGGGTTCTGTTTCATATATGCTTCAGCTGTTTTCTGTGCGATGGGCAGCACGGTGGTGGATCCTTTGATGACAATACTTCCGGCACACACCATATTTGCCGCGAAAAGAGTTGCTGCGAAAAACGCCAAGACTACAATACCTTTTATTTTCATTTTCTTCCTCCATAGATTTTCTTTAACTAAAATGTTCTTAAATGAGACCATCAAAAGCCTCTTTTGACGAAAAGTAGTTCCAAATTGTTAGATTTCTGTTAGGAGAACGTTAAGATTCGGTTAAGAGCTTCATCCACACCCCCTTTCCCCAAACAAACAATCACTCTTCACCTAAATTCACACGTCGTATTGGCATGATCAACATAGCGACCGCTTATTAGAAAAACATTTGATAAATATTAGAATCGCGCAAGGGCTCTGATCCTTTCGATGGCCGCCTCCCCGGTTGTGGTACATGTGACCTGGTAACCTTCCTTAGAAAGACTGAACCGTACCAGATCGAGGATGTCCTGTTCGTCGTCAACCACAAGAACTGTTTTTGAACTTGTCATGGGTTGCCTGCGGGGTTATTGGTTTAGAAGTAGAATTTTCTTGTGATACCCATCCGGAGACAAAGCTTCTCCAGATGGATATGTTCTTAAACGGATTAGAACTTGAAGTTAAAGTCAACCTGCAGCAGGTTCTCAGGTTCATCCGTTTTGCCCTGGGCGGGATCGATCGCCCGGGTATTGTAGTAATCAAGGGAAAAGACCACATGTTTGGCCAGTCCGAAATTAACCCTGACCTCGGAACCCTCTGCATTGGTTCTGCCGCCATAGAAATCGCTGTCGGGCAGGACATCCAGCACCGCATCTTTCTCGAGGTACCTGTAGCTGTATCTGAGTTCCCAGTCCCCAAATTCCTTGACTTTTTGCCCAAACCGGAAACCGGCTAACCATCCATTGTAGTCGCTGTCTGCATCTGAACTTACGAATTGTCCGAAAAAGGCCAGGTGTTGGATGTAAGCGTCAAACTTGAAACCGTATTCTGCATCCAAAGCAAAAGACGAATAATTGTAGATGTACTCACCATCGGCATTGCGGGTATTAGAATGTGAACTCCACTCAAGAATGTTTCCTTTGATTTTCTGATTGGCATACCAGGAAAGGCCACCCTTGGCCCACATGGTTCCGATGTTGGCGCCCACACCACCCTGGAGCACAAACATCCAGGGATCATCATAATCGTTGCTTTTATATTCATCCAACACAAAGAGGGCCGGCGTAACAAAAAAGTAAGCGTCTTTGTTCCACCAGTACTTGACGGGCACCGCCACACCCTGAGGTGTGATATCGGTATCCCACATGAGGTCCTGTACCCGGTAAAGGGGGTTTTTCATCTGGCCAGCAATCGCTGTAAGCCACTCGAAGGGTTTGTACTGAGCATAGGCATAATTGATCTTTACCCCGAATTTCTCAAATGAGTTGGTGAAGGTCTGATTGGTGGATCTGGGGTCTCCATCACCCGATGAAAGACCAAAGCCCACCTGCCATTTCTTGTCTTTTGTGACATCGGCAACCGCTCCAAAACGCCAGCGGTAACGGCCCCGGTTTCGGTTGGTTTCGGTCCCGTCAGTCAAGTCTACGCTCTGATACTGGTAACGCAACCTGAAATCCCCTTTAAAATGGATGCGTTCAACCCACTTGGGCACACTGGCCCACTTGCCGCTTGCGGCCTCTTTCTTGACGGTTTTTTCCGCGGTCTCTTTGGCCACCTTCTCAGCCGTTTCCTTCACCGTGATGTCCTGACGTGCCCCTTCTTTCTGCATTTCCTTAAGGAGCAGTTGGGCTTCCTGCTGGCTTAAAATTCCTTTTTCCACCAACTTGTTAATCAGGACATCAACTTCTGCAGCCTGTGATGGCAAAATGTTGACGTTGAGCAGCAGCGCCGCCATCAAGCATAAAAGAATTGTGATCTTTTTCATTTTGAGTCTTATTCCTTTCAATTAGTATTTTTGAAATATTGGTTTCTCCCTCCTCCCAAAAGCGTGCCTGTTTCACCTCCTCTCCTAAGAACGTTTGAAAACTTTAAACGGCGACATGGTGAATCATGTGCGTTAGCAATGAATTAGAAGAGAGTTAAATTATTGTAAGTTTTATCATGAGTATAAATTACGTATAATAATTGGCTGTTTATTCGTATGGCTTGAAAAAAGTATTTGGATTTTCTTGGGAAGAAATTAAAGAATGAATGGAGATAGGGTTGGGTAGCTCGGGGGGAGGATCCCCTTCTTGGGCCACCCAAAGGGAGCAAAAAAGAAGCTTGGTGAAGTTATCGCCCGCTTGTTAGATTCTAGTGAGCGCCAAGTTAGGAGTGCGTAATATCTTAATGGCGTTCAAAAAAAATAGATGAATACATCAATGGCAATCTCCATCATTTCCACGGCACCCAACTCAGGCCGGACCAACTCGACGATTTGTCGATTGTAGGATTCCAGGAAAGCTTCAAACGCCTCCAAAAGGAGATCGCGCTTAACTGCAAAATAGTAATCGACCACTCCCTTGGATACGCCGGCCCTTTTGGCGACACCATCCATGGTCATGGCTTCGAGACCTTGCTCAGCAACACACTCAATCACAGCCTTGACAATCTCCCGCCTAACAGGCGCCATTCCAACTTTTGGCATCTACCTCCTCATTTTTATACGGGCCAGTCGAAATAAAAAATGTCCGGTTTATCTTTTTTGTAAAGTCTTTTTTTAGAAAACGAAAAGCAATAGCCTCTTTTGTTTGACAACCTAATAAATTGCATATACATTATCATCCAAAGAAAGGGCATGGCATTGATGGATACCAAAGACATTCTTAAAGAGATCACTGGAGATTGCATTGCGGTTCGGCTCAGAATTCTCGATCGTGCGGTAACCTCCATATATAATCAGGCGCTTCACCCTCATGGCATCAAGACAACTCAGATGAACATTATCGTTGTGGTTTCGGAATTCGGACCCATGGAGATCAAGCCCCTGTGTCGTGTGCTGAACATGGACGCATCAACAGTGAACAGAGCTTTAAAACGCATCGAAAAGAAGGGCTGGTTGAAAAGCCAACCCAGCGGCCAGGGAAAAAGCCTGATTGTTTCGTCCACAAGTGAAGGCTTGTCGCTCTTACAAC
>JAJDOH010000323.1 GCA_022340265.1 Deltaproteobacteria bacterium
CATACCGTGGCACTCACTTCACCCAAATGGGCTTTCTTGAGCAGTGACATGAAGGTGCGGGATTGTCCGATGCCTCCCCCGATGCTGAGCGGGATATCATGGTTCAAAACAGCCTGATGATACGGCATATTCAGGAAATCCATCTGGTTGGTGATTTGAAGTTGTTGCTTCAGGGTTTCGGCATCGACGCGGATACCCATGGATGTGAGTTCGTGGCGTCGCCGCGTAACCGGGTTCCAGACCAGAATGTCTCCGTTTAAACCGTGCATTGGCCGGCCGTCTTGTGAGACCGTTTCCGTTACCCAATCGTCATAATCGGCGGCCCGCATTTCGTGGGGATAGCCGTCTTCGAGGGTCCAGCCAATACCGTAGATAAAGATGGCCTTATGTTCTTTCACCATTTCCGTTTCGCGCTCTTTGCGTGGCATATGGGGGTATCGGGCCAGAATTTCTTCAGCGTGCAGAAAGGTGAGTTCTTCCGCCAGGTCCGGATATTTATGGGTTTTGAGCTTTGGGAACAGGCTTTGAACGTGGTTCTCTGCGCCTTTCAGGACTTTCCATATCTTTTCCACGATCCGTTTTAGAAACGCGAGGTTGCGCTGATCTTTGGAGATGGCCAGCTCCCAGTCCCACTGGTCCACATAAGCACTGTGGTCGTGATCCAGGAAATAGTCCTTGCGGATGGCACGCATGTCCGTGATGAGTCCTTCGCCCGTCTTTAATCCGAACTGTTTCAGCGCTACCCGTTTCCATTTGGTGGCGGCCTGAACCACCTGTGCATCAATGGGATGCTTGCCGTGATCATTGGAAATATGAAACTGGATGGGCGTTCTGGAACCGTCCCGATCCAGATAGTCATTCACGCCGCTTTCCGCATCCACGATGAGCGGAACGGTGACCCGTATCAGATTGAGTTCCCTGCACAGGTTTTCTTCGATGTAATCTTTGGCGGCATAAAGCGCCAGCTGGGTTTCCCTTGGGTTTAGAAGAGAAACGTAATCGTCGGGCAGGATACGCTCGATTTCAGCATAATCGCCAATGCCGGGACCGGCCAGATCCGCTTTCTTTTCGTTCATCCGTTTTCTCCCGTCGAAATTCTTAATGATGCTTTTTACCGTATAAAAAGAAAATCAATTCATCCGCACTTCAACAGTATTCTAATTGCCGAAAACAGTAAACAACCTTTACGTCAATGCACAAAAAAATCCCCCACGTCCTTCAGCAGAACCATTGGCGCAGTTCTCTGTAAAGACAAATGGAGGATTTTAGAAACGAATAAGTGATGGTTTTCGACAAAAAACTATTTCTTGTCGATGGTTTCCATGACCTTTGGCTGCTTGTCGCCTACCTGGCAACTGTTGCTCATTCATGTGGTGACGCCCATTTTGGGCAAAATGTAGGCCTGAAGCAACACCCACAAGGCTATGACCGCTAATATGATCCAGATACCCATGTCTTTCCCTTCTCTTTTTGTGTTGGATGTTTCCATAAAAAAGATCATTTCCCTGACATTTCATTAACAGCACACGGCTGTCGGATCATCCGCCTCACGAAAAACCACCGTGGGATCCGCACGACCCGGCTGAAGATGCGCCACCCAGATCCAGACTGGAGCCGGATCCTCCGGATGAAAAAATGGAGAGCTGTTTTTCGCTCTCCTCTGCACCGCATGAAGGGCAGGGACCTTTATCCTCGCCGTTTGAACGGAAACAAAGCGACTCATAGAGGTTTCCGCACTTCTTACACTTAAATTCATAAATGGGCATTATTTTTCTCCCTTATGTTGTCAATCATTATGTCTTTTAGAGACTGAAAAAACAAAAAGGTTACGTTTCCCTCAAAAACTTCGTCTGATAATATAATTCATATTCCGCAATCCGCAATCCGCAGTTGCAGTATCGCCACGGGATGGACCCAACTTGCCATGTGGAAAAAATGCTTTGATGCTGGTACTGACAGCTCGGAGTATGTTATAAAGCCAATGTCTAATGACGAACAAATGGGATTTTTTTGCCAATTGACAGGAAGCGTAAACAATACGCGGTTACAAGTCAATACTGGTTGGAAAGACAATCTTTCCATGAACGGAAAGGAAAAGAAAATGAAGCGGAATTTAAGAAAATGCATAAAGTGGGCGATGACGGTCTTTTCCATTCTGGGATTGAGCGTCATCATGATGTCCTGCGCGGATTTGCAAGAAGAGTACAAGGCATCGGGGTGGCAGTACCGCCCCCCCCGTGATGCGCCCCCTTCATGGGAAAATGATTACGGTCGGCCGCCGTTTGGTGGCGAAGGACAAACCCCTTTCAACTAACAGATTTGAAACAACTCATGTCCTTACGATTGGACTACGATTATTTGAGGATATTGGGTAACTTGTTCATGTGGGGCTTTATGGTCGTTGTGGCCCAGGGGTGCGCGAACAAATCCCAGAAACCTGTTTCTGCCCCCATACCGTCTGAAACGACGGCCACTCTGACCGGCTACACAATTCAGGTGGGTGCTTTTCGTAACGTGGATAATGCGGTTCTCCTTACCCGCTCTCTTGAAGCAAGAGGTATCGATGCCTACTATTTTCGAACAAAGGAGAATCTGATAAAGGTTCGTTTCGGCGATTTTTCTTCACTGGTGGAGGCTAAAAGACGTGCGGGTCAACTGGTTCGTGCCGGCGTTATTGATGATTATTATGTCGTCCCTCCCAATGCCCATGCACTTTCCGGAAGGAAAGAAGAAGCCGCAAAAGAGGAACTCAGGACTGAAATTGTAGAAACCGCCCGCAGTTTTATCGGACTCCCATATCGGTGGGGTGGAAACTCGGTGGAAACCGGATTCGATTGTAGCGGGCTGGTGATGGCCGTCTACTATCTGAATGGCATTACGTTGCCGAGAACTTCAGGGGAGCAGTATCGCGTGGGAAAAGCGACTGCAAAGGACTCCCTGAACCAAGGGGATCTGGTTTTTTTTGATACCATCGGCGGAAACCGGGTTTCCCATGTGGGAATTTATGTGGGGGACGGAAAGTTTATTCACGCGCCAGGGAATGGCAGGACCATTCGCACGGATTCCCTTTCCAATGTCTATTATGCACCTCGCTACAGAGGGGGTCGGAGTTGTCTCTGATCAATAAGCCCTTTCCAAACGGCGGTTGAAGCCGCTTTGAGCTTGCCAGCACCCTAATATGATGCCATTAAAACAAAATCCCATGTTTCGTTTTCTGATGGTGATGACCATCAGTTCCACCATCGGCCTTCAGGCCTGGATGATGCTGTTTAACAATTTTGCCGTGGAACAGGTTCATCTTTCGGGGGAACAGGTGGGCATGATCCAGTCGGTGCGCGAGATTCCAGGATTCTTGACGTTTGTAGCAGTGTTTGTCATGATGGTGATCCGGGAACACCGGCTATCCGCTATTTCCATTGTTACACTGGGGGCGGGCCTTGCGCTCACAGGATTTTTTCCCTCCTATGCGGGGTTGATGGCGACCACCGTTGTCATGAGTTTCGGGTTCCATTACTACGAGACGACCAATCAGTCCCTGACCCTTCAATATTTTGACAAATACCAAAGTCCCATGGTGTTTGGGAGATTACGCAGTATTGCCGCCGCTTCCAGTATCGGTATCGGTATCTTTGTTTTCCTCATTTCGCATTTCTTAAGTTTCAGGAGCACCTACCTGACCATCGGGGGATTGATTGCGGCTGCGGGTCTCTGGGCTTTCACCCGAAACCCCGTGGACAAAAATATCATTTCCCAGCACAAAAAAATGATTTTTCGCAAGAAATACTGGCTGTTCTATTTCCTGACGTTCATGGCCGGCGCCCGGCGGCAGATTTTCATGGCATTCGCCGTACTGCTGCTGGTGCGAAAGTTTGAATTTTCCGTGCAGGAGGTGACGGCGCTTTTTGTGATCAACAATGTGATCAATTATTTCCTGAGCCCCATGGTGGGAAAATGTATCGTGCGCTTCGGTGAACGAAAAATTCTGTCCCTGGAATATCTCAGCCTGATTTTTATCTTTCTTGCCTATGCCGTTGTGGATTCAAAGCTCCTGGTCTCTTTTCTTTATATCCTGGACCATATTTTCTTTAATTTTGCCATTGCCATTCGCACCTATTTTCAGAAAGTGGGAGATCCGAAGGATATTGCGCCCAGCATGGCGGTGGGATTCACCATCAATCATATTGCTGCCGTGTTTCTGCCGGCATTGGGAGGCATTCTTTGGATGGTGGACTATCGGATCCCCTTTCTGGCGGGAGCAGGAATGAGTATTATCAGCCTGATCGCCGTTCAGAAAATCCGCGTGCCGGCTGCGACCTGAAAATTGAAATGTGCAGTCCGATCGGTCCCAAGCCGGACCGAAACCCATGAAAAACGTTGGGGAACCTTTTTAGAATTCGATGCCCGGTCGTGCTTTGGCACCTGAGTAGTAAGGGTGTTTGATCTGCCTGAATTCGGTCACATAATCCGCCATTTTAATGAGGTCGTTGGATGCACTGGTGCCGGTCATGACCAGTTCCGTTTTGCCCTTACACCTTTCCATCAGTTCGATGACTTGTTCTTTTTTCAGGATCCCGAAAATAAGGGTGCTCAGAATTTCATCGCAGATCAGCAGTTGGGCTCCGCTTTTCGCCGCATAAAGGGCGCATTGCAGGGCTTTTGAGGCATGCTCGTAGTGGATGGCTTCGGGGCCCTTGGAGAGTATAAAAGGGTGCCTTCCCGGGCACTGGTAACGAATATTGGGAATGTTGGCAAAAATAAGGATTTCTCCGGAAGTTCCCGATTTCATGAATTGAATGAAATTGACTTCGAGTCCGACGCCTGCCGCTCTGATGGCCAGCCCCACCCCACGGGTGGTTTTGCCGACCCCCTGTCCGTAATAGATGTGAATGAGACCGAGACCGATGCGCTTGATCAGCCCGGACCGTTCTTTGGTGTAATAAATGGGTTTGCCCTCCTTCTGGTGTAAAGCGTTGTCGTGATGGTCGTATGGAATGAAAGGGGTGATATCAGGTTTTAACAAGGGTCCATATGCCGATGGCCACAAAGCCAGCGCCTGCCATGACCCTCAAGTGCCTTTCACTGACATATTGGGAAATAACGCCGCCTGCCAGCACGCCGATGGCCGATGAAACAATCAGGGCCAGCGATGCGCCTACAAATACGGTCAACTTGCCTACTTCCTTGTCTGAAGCAAACAGCATGGTGGCCAGTTGTGTTTTGTCACCCAGCTCGGCTATGAAAACTGCCGCAAAAACAGTAAAAAGTACTTTAAAATCCATATATTCCATTCCATTTGCAAGTGACGCGTTTGAGAAAAAAATGGCAAACGCATCATATATAGCAGCATCGGGTCAAAGTTCTCAAGAAAAAGATAGCATTGAATTCCCAGCCGGGTTCAACCGTTCTTCTCTGGATTTTTGGGTCCGATGCGGGTAAAATTATTTGTCAGAGAGCTACAGCGGGATTTTTTCCGCAATGCTGTTAAAAAGAATTTTGCGGTCAATGGATTTAGAGATGTAACCGGAGGAAACTTTGAAAGAGATAGAAAATGTTGCCGTACTGGGAGCGGGAGCCATGGGTTCATATTTTGCCTCCCGGTTTTTTGAAACGTCAGGATTGCATACTTCCCTGGTGGCGCGGGGCGAACGGAGCGAGCGGCTTTCAAGAGATGGCCTGGTCGTAAACGGTAAACCCTGTTTCGTGCCCGTTTTGGATCCGGACAAGGTCGATGCGACTGCAGATCTCATTATCGTTGCACTGAAGCACCACCATCTGCCTGAAGCGATTGGAGATCTCAAGAACCTGGTGGGGGAAAATACCACCATTATTTCAATTATGAACGGATTGGACAGTGAACCCTATATCGGATCCGTTTATGGCCCGGACAAAATGCTTTATGCAGTTTCGGTGGGAATTGATGCCCTTCGCCAGGGGAATCGGGTGCGTTTCAGTAACCCCGGGAAGCATTATTTTGGCGAAGCGGTGAATAAAACACCTTCCGAAAGGGTGGTTCGGGTCCAGCATGCCTTTGATCGTGCCGGAATCAACTGGGAAACACCGTCGGACATGATCCGCGTCATGTGGTGGAAGTTTATGGTCAATGTGGGCATGAATCAGGCATCCGCCGTGATGGGTGCACCCTATGGGGTTTTTCAGACATCCACTGAAGCCAGTGCGGTCATGAAATCACTCATGCTTGAAGTGGTTGCACTGGCCCAGCCCGCCGGGGTCGATCTTTCGGAGGAAGACATGGACGAATGGGACAAGGTGATGATGACCCTTTCAAAGGACGGAAAAACATCCATGCTTCAGGATGTTGAGGCTGGGCGAAAAACCGAGGTGGAGGTGTTCGGCGGCAAGGTGGTTCAACTGTCGAAAGAGTTCCATATTCCGACACCGGTTAACGAAACCCTTTTTAATATCATTCGCGTAATGGAAGCAAAGGCTCTCAAGCCTGCGAATCGAGACTGAAAAAATCGGTGGCATTTTTTGAGAGCAGCATTTTCAGCAATTGTGACGGGAGGCCAAGCGCCTTCAACTGTTTGAGTTCCCTGTCCCATGCGTAGGGGATGTTTGGAAAATCGGATCCGTACATGACCCTGTCCCATCTGTAGCGGGTGAGATCAATATCGGCCGAAATGGAAAAATAGTTCGTAACGACCATGGTGGTGTCCAACCAGAGATTGTCGTATTTTTCGATCATTTTTCGGTATGCCGTAACCTCATCAAACCCAAGGTGCGGCACACAGATGCGGAGACCGGGAAAATCCTTCAAAACCCGTTCCACCCTGTCCGCGCTGCAAATTTTGTAAGGGTCGCACCTGTAAGCGAAGCTTTTGGGTTCTCTGCCCGCGTGAATGACCATGGGTTTACGGTTGAGCCCGCAGCATTCATACAATTCATCCATATGGTTGCTGTTCATGTCAAAGCACTGAACATGGGTGTGCAGTTTTAGACCCTTTAACCTCTGGTCAAACGCTTCCTGCAAAATTCCCGTGGCCTTGTCCTCACCGGGAAACACAGTGGCCATACCTGTCACCTGATTTGCGTATGCCGCGCATTTTTCTGCCATATAGTCATTCAGTCGGCGGGCGATTCCCGGCCTGTGGGCGTACTGAAGGGCAATGATATGGCGAACGCCCCGTGACAGCAGAAAATCAAACACCTTGTTGGTTGCCATCTGATAACGAATGTGCCAGGCGTTTTCATCAAACCATTTCCAGATAGATGAAAAGATTGATTGCGGAAAAATATGCACGTGCGCATCGATGACTGGCGGGAGCCCATTTGGAACGGTTAACTCTTCCGGGTCGTTAAATGAAGGCAGATTCGGTTTCAGCATCATGAAATCCATATTAAGCATCTTTAACGTTTGATCCACTCTATACATGAATATACGGGAGAATGCCAGCACCAGAATCGCCTTGAAAAATCCCTGAAGGCCGGTTACGCTTCTTTTTCTTGATTTTCGATGAATGGGGAACTCATGTTCAGAAAAATTTGGAGGCATCTGAATAACAGAGATTTTATCCTGTTCCTGGGACTCATTCTGGGGCTGTTCTTTGATTCCGGGGCCGAATGGACGAGACCACTGGTCCTCCCGGCCCTCGGCTGGGTCATGACCCTTTCCGTCATGGGGATTTCGGGCCGTACATTTGAGAAGCCCGGATCAGTGCTTCTCCAAGCCGCTATGGGAACGGTGATGTCCTATGGGATTCTTTCTGCGGTTATTCTGATTATGGCCGCTTTTCTGGTGAACGACAGAGACCTCTGGTCTGGCTTTGTGATTGTTGCGGCCGTTCCACCGGCGGTTGCGGTCATTCCTTTCGCTGATTTTCTCAAGGGGGATCGCCCTTATGCCCTGATAGGCACCGCGGGCGGCTATCTGGCCGGTCTTCTTCTGATGCCGTTGATAGCCTTCCTATTTCTTGAAACTGAAATTGCGGATCCGTTGAGCATTCTGATTATTATTCTGGAACTTATCATCGGTCCTTTTGTGCTTTCAAGAATCCTCATTAAAACCCACCTGGATGAAAAGATCTCCCCGTATAAAGGTCCCATGACCAACTGGAGTTTTTTTCTGGTGGTTTACACGGTGGTTGGGCTCAATCAGGAACACTTCGTTCAAGACCCTATCGGTCTTTTACCCGTTTTCTTAATTGCCCTCTGCAGTACATTTGTGCTTGGATTCATGATCGAAAAGATCTGCCGTTTTTTCCGGGTTGATTCAGCCGTCACGACCAGCACCGTATTGCTGGGAACCCTCAAAAATTATGGCTTGGCGGCTGGAGTTTCCCTTGCGCTTTTCAGCAGAGAAACAGCACTTCCCGCAACGGTCTCAACTATCTTCATGATTATTTATGTTATATGGCTCAATTATAAGACAAGAAATTGAAAATCATTGGAAATGCATGCATGATGTGCCCTTGGTCCGGGATCTAAATCGAACTCACTTTGAAATCATTCTTGCCGGCTTTTTTGGTGGCATACATGGCATCATCCGCATTTTTGAGCAACGTGTTGATATCCCTTCCATGTTCAGGAAAGATGCTGATGCCGATGCTGGCGCCGATCTTTGTTTTATGGTGCTCAATTTCAAAAGGCTTCGAGATCGATTCAATGATTTTTTTGGCAACAGTTTTTGCATCATCGGGGGAAGTGATGGTACTTAAAATAACAGTGAATTCATCCCCGCCCATTCGGGCGACCGTGTCCGCGCCTCTCACACAATCAAGAAGCCGTTGAGCGGTCTGGGCCAGGAGTCCGTCCCCTGCATCATGGCCCATGGTGTCGTTGACGGACTTAAAACCGTCCAGATCAATGAAAAGCAACGCAAATTTCCGCTGGTATCGTTCAGACTGCTTCAGCGTTTGATTGAGTCGATCATGAAAAAGAGCGCGGTTTGGGAGATTTGTCAATTTATCGAAGTTTGCGGAATGATAGAGCGCTTTCTGATAAGCTTTCCGCTGCACCATATCGCGGGCAATAATCCAGGAAATAATTCCAAGCACCAGAAGGAGGATGGCAACCAATAGAAGAAGCGCCTTTTGAAGTTGCCTCATTTTCTCATGGAGGGTTTTTGCCGGGACATGGGAAATGACTTTCCAAAGATAGGAATCGCCTTCGAATTTTTTCCGGCTGTTGCCGAAGGCATTCGCCGAACCGGAACTGCTTTTGAAGGGTTCAGGGATGGGATAAACAGTCGTGGAAGTAAAAAGCCCATTCTTATTTTTGATCTGAGTTGTTTGGGACCCGTGTATCTGGTGCCATGCATCAGGAAAATCCGTTGAAAATTTTCGATTCGTTTTTTCTGGGAACATAAACCCCCATTCGTCATCCGCATTGGGGCTGCAGAGCCAATAGCCGTCCGAATTGACCAGCATGAATTTGCCGGGCGCTATCTTCGAACCGGCCTTGAGGTCTTTAATGAGCCGATCGCCCAGATAATTAAGGATCACGGCGCCCCTTTTTTGATTTTTGCTGTCAAAAACAGGGAGTCCGAACCGAATCATCGGTTTGAAGGGTTCCTCGATTTTGCCGTGCTCAATATTCAGATCGAAAGGCGAAATGAAAATCTCGTTTTGTGCAAGCGCCATGGTATCTTTGAAGTAGTAACGCATTCTTTTACTCTGAAGCGCTTTATCTGAAACAATTACCGGAACCCCACTGTTGAAATTGACCCTTACTTTTTCCATGCCCTCTGAATCAAGGAAGCGAATCTGATCGTATTTCTTTTTTTGTCGACTGAATTCCAGATATTCATTGACGAGCAGGTCTTTGTATATTGTTTTGGAATCTTCCTGATCCAACATATGGATGAGTTCGTTTTGCTGAGACAAAAATCTGATATCCGATACGATTTCCGAAAGATTGTTGCTAATGAGCGCCATTGCAAGCATCACGCTCGCCCGCTCTTCCACTTTCAAGCGTCCAAGATAATCCCACCTTTCATTATAATAAAAGCCGGCGACGACTCCGATTACAACGGCCGAGGCAATCAGAAAGATGGTCAGGAAATAGCGAAATATCAACTGCCTGTTTTTCGTGCTTTTATGATCCATAAAGAGTGCCTCAATATCCATATTCGTTCCGGTACCGATACTAACAGATTTTTACCCATTTTGATATAACCATCAATCCTAAAAATACGATTACGAAAACTTTAATTTCGTGAAGGTTCTGATTGCATCCGGCAAAATGATCATGATAGGGTTGCCGCCGGAAGCTTGAAGGGGTTGCGGGTTATTTTAAAAATAAATTTAGAAGGATGAGTTGAAATACGATGGAAGACGGGAGAACTTTGCGGAAACTGGCGGATGTGGCCTTGGGAAAAGCACCGGCGGATATGGTGATCAAAAATGGTGTGTTGATGGATGTTTACACGGGACGTATGGTGCCTGACCGTTCGGTCGCCATGGCCGATAAGTGGATTTCCTATGTGGGTCCCGATGCGGGTTACGCCGTCGGCCCGGAAACCCATGTGATCGACGCGGGCGGGCGCGTTATTTGCCCCGGATACATTGACGCCCACACCCATCTGGTCAATTACTCCGATTTTTCCGATTTTCTGGCTTATGCCATACCATCCGGCGTCACCACCGTGTTGACGGAAATAGACAGTTATGCATTCGCTCTGGGAAAGGAAGGTATAAACGTTTTTCTGGCCCAGACTGAATCCTGTCCGATAACAGTCTACGTGGTGGTGCCACCCATGGTGTCCCTGAGTCCTGCAACAGCACCCATTCGGATCACAAAGGAGCAACTTTCTGAACTTCTCACACATCGTCGTGTGATGGGTCTGGGGGAATCCTACTGGCAGGGGGCCATCTTAACCCGTGACGGTTCGGTTCTCGATCTGATGGCGGAAACCCGGAAGATGCGAAAGTCCATTCAGGGTCATGCCGCAGGAGCCTTTGACCGTAAATTGGCGGCTTACGTGGCCACGGGAGTGGAATCCTGTCACGAGGCCATTTCAACGGAGGATGTCCTCAACCGTCTGGAGATGGGGCTCTATGCCATGATTCGGGAAGGCGACATTCGCCGCGATCTGGAGATCATTCTGCCGCTTAAAGACAAAGTTGATTTCAGGCGAATGATTTTGGTCACCGACGGCACCAATCCGGATTTTCTCTTGAAAAAAGGATATTTGCATGATGTGGTGCAAAAGGCGGTGGACCTGGGCGTTGCGCCCATGGATGCGGTTCGCATGGTGACGCTCAACCCCGCCGAACATCTGGGGTTGGACAATTTGATCGGCGGGGTTGCCCCGGGCCGTTACGGTGATCTGTTGCTGCTCGCGGATCTAAACAACATGATGCCGGAAATGGTCATTTCAAAGGGTCGGATTGTGGCTGAAAAGGGGCATCTGTGCATTTCCATAGCGGATGCCGATCCGCCTGAAATCCTTTTGAATACCGTCAATGTCGAACCGATCTCTCCGGCGGACCTGGGGATCTCCAAATCACTTAGCGATGAAGCAGGGCGGATACGGTCCATCGATATTCAGCCGGGAGGCCTGGTGGCCCGTGAAGGGCGGGGGGTGCCGGTGGTTTCGGACAAATATCTCATGTCTGACCCGGAAAAGGATCTATTGAAAATCGTCTTTATTGAGCGCATCAGCGGCAAGGGAGAAATGTTCGTAGGCTTTGTCCGGGGTTGGGGGCAGAAACGGGGAGCCGTAGCCACAAGCACGTGCTGGGATGCGGGCGGTATCGTAGGGATCGGTGAAAACGATGCGGACCTGGCAGCTGCCGTTAACCGCGTGATCGAAATACAGGGGGGAATGTCATTGTTCGTGGAAGGGCGTCTCGAAGCGGAGATTCCGCTTCGGGCCGGGGGATATGTTTCTGAATTGAAAATGCCCGAACTCGCCCTGCGGCTCGAAAATTTTCAGAATATCATGGTTTCATTGGGCTTTATTCACGATAATGCCCTGTTGAGTCTGAGTGTCATGACCGCGGCCGCCATTCCCTTCATTCGAATGACGGAAAAAGGGTATTATCGCTTCAGGGAAAACGATTTTGTGGGACTTGCACCTTGAAAGCGCCTGAGAAAGCGTTAACTTTTTATGT
>JAJDOH010000056.1 GCA_022340265.1 Deltaproteobacteria bacterium
GAACCGTCTCATCAATTTCTTCCAGGGTAACATCGTTTCTAAGCGATTCCATCCGTTTCATGACTTCTGCGAAACGCACGCCCTCGGCGGCACTGATCCATTCAAGTTGCAGCCGTTCGGGACGAATGCCCAGCTTTTCCATTTTTTTGTGGACCTTCCCGATGCGTTTTTCGGTCCAATGGTTGGCGTCAATATAGTGACAGTCGCCGATGTGGCAGCCGCTCACCAAAATGACCGGCGCTCTCATTTTGAATCCGTCCCAGATGAATTTTTCGTCCACGCGGCCGGAACACATGGTACGGATCAACCGTGCGTTCGGTGGATATTGAAGTCTGGAAACCCCGGCATAGTCGGCACCTGCATAGGAGCACCAATTGCATGCAAAGACCAGTATTTTATTATGGGGTTCAGTTTCAAGCATTGCATGGGACTGCTCCAGAATCTGTGCATCGGTGAAATGATTCATGATAATGGCGTCAAATCCGCATTCCGCTGCACAGGTGCCGCACCCGGCACAGGCGGCCGTGTTGACCGTTGCGGGGATTTTTCGTTTTACGTCCACGGTGATGGCATTGTAAGGGCAGACTTCGGCACATTTGCCGCAGGCTTTACATTTGTCCTCGATGATCATGCTGGTGATGGGTTCGGTGGTGATTTCTCCCTTGTGCATGAGGCGAATGACCCGCGCCGCTGCCGCGGAGGCCTGTGTAACGCTTTCCTTGATATCTTTGGGGCCTTCGGCGCACCCCGCATAAAAAACGCCCCGGGTGGCTGCATCCACCGGCAGCAGTTTGGGATGTGCTTCCAGAAAAAACCCGTCCGGTGTCAGCTGCAAGCCCAGCATCTCCTGGAGTTTTTGGGTCTTGGATGCGGGTTTCATGCCGAGAGCCAGGACCATCATGTCCAGATTGTGCATTTCCAGGCTGCCGGTACTGGTATTTTCAACGGCTACTCTCAGCCCTTTATTGTCATCTTCTTCCACCGATCCGGGAAGCCCTCGAATGAATTTCACTCCCAGCCGCCGGCTTCGTGTGTAGAGATCCTCGAACCCTTTTCCGAAAGCCCGGATGTCAATATAGAAAACCTTGATCTCCATGTCCGGGTAATGTTCTTTAAGCATGAGGGTGCTTTTGACCGTGTTCATGCAGCAAGTGTTGGAACAATAGCTGCCCCCTTTTCGAGCGGATCTGGAACCGACGCACTGAACAAACCCGATTGATTGGGGGTATTTCCGGTCGGTGGGTCTCACCAGTTCTCCCTTTGTGGGGCCGCCCGCGTTGATGAGCCGTTCAAATTCAACGCTGGTGAGTACATTTTCAAAGCGGGAATAGGCATATTCATCCATCTCGGTGGGATCGTATACTTCGAGGCCGGTAGCCACCACAATGGTTCCCACGTTTTCCACTATCTCCTCGTCGGACATGTGAAAATCGATACACCCTTTGTCACAGGCGTCTTTGCACTTGGCACACACCACCGGGTTGTGTCCCAGGCATTCGTTGACATTAATCACATAGGCGGAGGGAACCGCTTGAGGGAAAGGGGAATAAATGGCCCGTCGTGAAGAAAGACCGAGATTGAATTCATCGGGCCGTATGACCGGGCAGGCAGTTGCACAGTCCCCGCATGCGGTACACTCTTTTTCGTCCACATAACGTGCCTTTTTAAGGATGCGAACGTCAAAATTTCCTACATATCCTTTGACATCCACCACTTCGCTCATGGTGTAGAGTGTGATCCTGGGATGTCGACCGACATCCGTCATTTTCGGCCCCAGAATTCAGATGGAGCAATCCATGGTGGGAAAGGTTTTGTCCAGCTGGGCCATCATGCCCCCGATGGCGGGACTTTTCTCCACCAGGACCACATCATAACCATTATCGGCCAAGTCCAGCGCTGTCTGAATGCCGGCAATGCCCCCGCCGATGACCAGCGTTCGCTGGGTCATTGGAATGGTATCTTCCTTTAAAGGTTCCAGCAGGCGAATGCGCGAAACCGCCATCCTTACCAGATCACATGCCTTCTTTGTGGCTGCTTCCGGCTCCTGCATGTGTACCCAGCTGCACTGTTCCCGCAGGTTTGCCATTTCCAGAAGGTAGGGATTGATGCCGGCGGATTGCAGCATCTGTTTGAAGGTGGGTTCGTGAAGCCTGGGTGAGCAGGAGGCGACCACCACCCGGTCCAGGTTGCGGTCAATGATGTCATCCTTGATTTCCTGCTGGCCAGGCTCGGAACAGGCATAGGCGATATCCTTGCTGACCGTCACATTTTCAAGACCGCCGGCAAAGGCCGCCACTTTTTCGCAGTCAACGGTCTGAGCGATGTTTAAACCGCAGTGACAAACATAGACACCAACCGCGGGTTGCGAATCCTCTCCATTGCGGATTGCGGATTGCGGATTGCGGAATGAAGATTTCATTTTTTGAGATTCAGCCATCATTTGTTTTTCCTTCTTATTCCCATTCGATTGTTTTGGCGAGGACGCTCGTCAGATCCATCATTTCCATTTTCAGCACATCCCCCTTAAAGGGGTCTTCCATGGCGCAGCGAAGATGAATCTGGCATTTGGGGCAGCCGGTGACCAACAGATCGCTTCCCGTATCTTTGGCTTGCCCGATGCGTTTTACCTGAAGGGCCTTGCTGAAGGAATCGCACCCGATCCAGGCGCTGTTGCCGCAGCATATGGCATTGGCTCCATGGTCACGCATTTCTTTGAAATCCTTTGGCTTCAACCGGCCAATCAGTTTTCTGGGCAGATCCGGTCGATTTTCAAAGCGGCTCAAGCGGCACGGGTCCTGAAAGGTCAATCGGCGGTTCAAAGGTTTAAAACCCACGGCGCCCTTGTCGATTTCATTTTCAAGAAAATCGTACATGTGGGTCACTTTGAAGTTGAGGTTGATCCCATGCTCCGGATAGTCGCGCAGAAGCGTCCGGTAGCACTCAGGACAGGCGGTGACCACTTCTTCGATGCCGGCTTCTTCAATGGCGTTCACATTCAGTTTTGCCAGTTTCAAAAAATTGGGTTTGTCGCCGGACCATAAGAGATCGTGGCCGCAGCACCTAAGGTTCTGCAGTATCGCTGGGTGAATGTCAAAAAAATTGAGGAGCCGAATACTGTCCACCAGGATGTCTCTTGTTTTGAGGCCAATGTGGCGCCTGAAAAAAAGGTCAAAATAGGGTGCGCATCCTCCGAAAAAGAGTATCTTGCTTTTTTTATCGATGGTGACGTCATCGGGGAGCCATTCCCATTGCCTGATTTGAAGATCCTCAGAGGTCATGGTCCGCATGAGCGAATGGAAAAATCCACCGTGCACGGCGTGCGTGTCCACTCTGTTTTCCACTACCACGTCCCTCAGATCTCTGACAAAACGGGAAAAATCGACCGCCGAGGGGCACCTTTCATAGCACAGGCCGCAGGTGAGACAGGACCAGATGTCATTCTGGACGGATGGGGAGCCGATTTGACCGGTAATGGCTGCATTGGCCGTGGCTCTGGGTGAAAAGGGTTTCCCGACCAGGGTGAGGGGACAGGCGGAAGAACACTTCCCGCAATCCTGGCAGGCGAACACATCGTGAAGGGCCGCCAGGTGTTGCAGGGCCACACGCGGATCCGTCTCTGGCCTTTTCGCCGGAGTCGGTACCACCGGGCTTGGACCCATTTCTCCAATCTCGGTACGGAAGGTTTGAAGAAATTCAAGAAGCGCCTCTGATTCGTCGGGGAGGAAGGTGGCAAGACGTAAACGCTCTTTTCCCAGTCCCAGCAGCTCCAGAATGCCCCGCGTATCTTCCACATGCCCTGAGGCATTGGTGGTGCCGGTTCCGTAGCGGCATGTTCCGGGACTGCAACCGACCAGGGCCACGCCTTCCGCGCCCATCTCAAAGCATTTGAAAAGAAGGGCCTTGCTGATTCTACCGGTGCAGGGAATCCGCACCATTTTGACTTCTACGGGAATTGCAGCCGCCTCGTCCTGAAGTATCTGAAAAGCGGAATGAGGTCCCCAGTTGCACAAAAAAAGAATGATTTTGGGATTCGTCATAGTGATTAGCCGTCAACCGATGGTTTTTAGCTCCTGGATTAAAAAAAATGTTCAGCGCAACCGAATATTTACAGAAGCACTTCTTCCACGACCTGTTCCAGGTATTCCTGGTTTCGATACGGGCTGTCAGCCGCGTTGGATGGACACACTGAAATGCAGTTGCCGCACCCCTTGCATAGGGCTTCATCCACCACTGCGTGCCATCCACCCACACCATTGGGATTAAAGGAAACAGCCCGGTAGGGACATATTTCGATACACCGCCCACACCCGCGGCATCGCTCTTCGTTCACCACCACGGTAAAACCCTTGCTTTGCCTGGGTCCCCGGGGCATGACAGCGGCGGCCAGTGCCGCAGCTACGGAGCCGGCTTTTCGATTTGAAATCTGAATGCCGGGCGTCGATGTGAGAAAAAGGCCTGAAATGGGTGTGGCGCCGGGATAGTGAAAGGGGATGTCCGGAACCCCTTCTTTCTGCATTTTGGTGTTCAAAACCGTATTGGGAAGGCCCTTCTGGTGAACATACGGCACTCGCAGGCTGGCCTTTTCTCCCAGAATAATAGCGCCCACCTGCATCACCTGTGAAAAATCAGCGGTTTTGACGGTAATCTGAAAATCGCCCAGCGTGCCGCCGATGGAAGTGATTTGAGAACCTTGAAAGCAGTGGATATTGGGGTGATCGATAATATTGCTGAGCGGTTCTTCCTGCACACCGAACATGAATACTTCGTAACCAGAGGAGGCAAGGGTTTTGGCGCAGAAAACGGCGGCTTCGGATTCACCAATGACCGCAGTGGTGAAATTATAGTCTCGCATGGGTGCCGGAAGCGGCTGCAGATGCCTGGCCCGGTTAATAGAACGTCCGATTAATCCTTTAAATGTGTCAATGGCCGTGGAAGGGTCTTTCGGCAGATGCCGTAATGCTTCCCCTCTCAGGTTGCAGGTTTCAACCATGGCCCGGCTGATGCCTGTTCCGCGGAAAAGTGCGTGTTTGAGCCTGCTTCGCTGGTCTGTACAGGCACTGCAGACAAAATCATGGGGGCAGCATACACACGAGGCCAGGACCACCCGTGTGAGGCCTTTTTCCCGAATGGTCCTGAGAATGCCGGCGGTACCTTCAGGCACGCACGCCGCGGTCATGACCTGAGAATGAATGATGTCCTCTCCCTGGGCCAGGTCTTTCACATACCGGTCCATTTCATCCGACCATCCGAACGCATCATTGCAACGGCAGGCGAAAACACCGATACGGATTTCCGGGGAAAGTTCGGGATCAGGCGGGAAGAAAGAAACCCCTCTTCCTTTCGGTCTCTGGGAGCCTCCTTCCAGAAGAATCATGGCATGGGCCGCAGCCGCAAAGCCCCGGGCCACCATGGCGTAAACATCCGGCTTTGCCGCTTTGGGTCCGTAGGCCCGAATGACGTCTTCTCCTTTGACAGAGGGTGCCGCGTTGGGATCCGCAATAATGACGACCCCGGCATTTTTGACGGTTTCCTTCCTCTTATCCTGGTGCCTGATGGCGCCAACCGCTTTACAGACATCCGTGCAAAGAAAGCACTCCGAACAAATACCGCACTGAAGGCATCGCTCCGATTCCAAAAGGACCTGCGATTCACTCAAGCCCATGGCCACTTCCGAAAAATTGTCTTTTCGCACTCCCGGCTGCTTTTCGGGCATGGTGGGTCGCGAAAGAGCGGGAATTTCTTTCGGTATTTCAAGGTAGTCCCGGTCTTCGGACCGTCCGGTCATCAATGGATGGATTTCTTCTCCGCTGAGAGCCTCATGTATGCACCGCGCCGCGGACCGTCCCGATGCCATGGACTGCACCACCGTGGTCGGTCCCGTTACACCGTCGCCTGCCGCGTAAAGGCCATGGATACTTGTTTTGTAACGGACATCAACGCTTAGGCACCCATGCGCGTCAATTTCCATGTCCGGTGCCGGGTCGGAAGCGTCGTTGTTTGTAAAGGGACCATTCTGACCGATGGCAACGATGGCCTGTTCAAAGGCCAAATCAAAGGATTCCGAACCAGGAATGGTGACCGGCCAGGGGATGCCGCCGGCATCAGGTTCGCCGGGCTGAGTCGGTTGGCATCGTAATTTTTGCAGATGGCCGTTTTCCCCTTCAAATGATATGACGCGAGTCGCGTCCACAATCATAACGCCTTCTTCTCGTGCGCCTTCAACCTCATGGGGATCCGCGGGAATGAGATCCTCCGGAAACCAGCTCAAAAGGGTTACCTGTTTACCCTGACGAATAAGGGTCCGTGCGAGATCGAAGGCGGCGTTGCCATCGCCGATCACCGCTATTTTGCCAGCGCCAGTTTCAGTATTTTCAGATTGGCTTTGTTTTTCTACGTTATTTCGATAAACCCTTGTCAGCACCGAAAGACACCCTGCCACGCCTTTTAGCGCTTCACCGGGAACACCCAGTTTACGGTCTGTCCAGGCGCCAACCGTGGCCAGTACCGCATGAAAATCTTTTTTTAAGGTTTTGAGGTCCCTTTTTAAATCGACCGGGTGCGAAGTCTTAAATTGAACCCCCAGTTCCCGAATATAATCGAGGTCATAATCCAGAATTTGTCGCGGCAGACGGTGGGCTCCGATGCCATATCGCAAAAGTCCACCGGGCTCCTCTTCCTTCTCGAATACGGTGGTATTGTAACCCAGCCGCGCCAGCTCCGCAGCCGCTGCCAGCCCGGCGGGTCCCGAGCCGATGACCGCCACCCGTTCTTCCCGTGGAGGGACGCTTTCAGGTTTTGGTTCGTGGGACCCGGTTATTTCATGATCCGCCAGAAAACGTTTGATGTCCCGAATGGCAATGGGGTCGTCCATTTCACCGCGCCGGCATGCTTCTTCGCAGGGATGGGTACAGATTCTGCCGCAGATACCGGGAAGGACATTATCCTTTCGGACCACGCGAAGCGCTTCCTCATAACGTCCGGCACGCGCAAGGGCCACGTAGGCTTGGGCGTTCACGCCCAAGGGGCAGTTTGACTGGCACAGCGGTTCTTTTCTTTTTTCGATGACGGGTCTTCCGGGAATGGCATGGCGGCCGCCAAACTGAACAGGCGTTAGTGCATCCGGCGTGATAACCGGGCAAACAGCGGCACAGCGGCCGCACAAAACGCACTGTTCGGTATTGACATAGGTTTCCGGGCTTTGAATTCGGACACGAAACCCCTGGGGTGAATGCTTTATGTCGGTCACCCGTGCCGGAAGCATGCAATGAATATCGGTGTTTCTCATAATGCGGAGAAGGCCGGGTCGATGGGCGAAATTAAAAGGGGCCCCGGAAGGAAGCCGCCACTGTTCTTCGGCCAGTTTCCGGTTCAGGTCTGCCTCCTGGTCCACCAGGGTTACCGGAATGCCCAGCTCTCCCAGTTTGTTGGCAGCGGCGATACCGGCAGGGTTGGCACCGATAATGACCACACTGTGCAGTCGATCCTTAGAACGTTTCATTTATCAGGCTCCTCTATTTCCAGAGGCCTTTTTCTTACGGCCTTTGAGAACAGCCATGCCGTAGTCATATCCTTTGTGGAAAGCTTTAATATTCTTTTCTTCAGTCCCCTTTGGCACCGATTCGGTGACGGCGTTTTCAGCGGCAGTGATGGAGATGGCACCTGTAACGGCCGTAAAAAACCCGAGCATGATAATGTTGGCCATCATCTTCCGCCCAAGTTCTTCGGCCATTCGCGTGGAGGGAATAGCGAAATAAATCTTATCACTTCCTTTGGGCAAAACCGTGTACGGGTTGACCAGGTCCTGGTCAATCAGCAGGGTTCCATCCTTTTTCATGTCGCCGATAAATTTGTCGAAACCACCCTGACTCATGCATACCAGAACATCGGGGGTTCTCACGTACGGGTAATGAATAGCCCCTTCAGCAATGATAACCTGGGCACTGCAGGCACCACCACGGGCTTCCGGACCATAGGCCTGCACCAGGGTGCTCTCTTTGTGATCACCGATCACAGCCGCTTTACCCAGTATGCGGCCTGCCAGAACTATGCCCTGGCCACCGAATCCGGTGAACAGAATTTCCTGCCGTTTTGGGGGATCGATCTTGGTGGTCATGTCAGGCGGCCTTTTCTTCCTCAAGAATTTCCGGGGGACGGCATGTGGCGTCGTAGCGGTCGATGCAGGTGGGGCGTTCGATATCCACGAATTTTCCAAGGATTACCCCCCGTTCGAAATCAATGTCCAGCTCCGACGGGTGCGCGTCATTTTTGATGATGGTCTTTTCCTGATAAAGCCGAAGAGAATCCAGCGCCTTTTCCTTGTTTCGTCGACCGAAATTGACAGGACAGGGGGAAAGCACTTCCACAAAGGCGAAGCCGCGGTTTAACAGGGCATCTTTGATGGATTCCGTCATGTCCCGGGTGTGCAGGATGGTCCATCGAGAGACATAGCTGGCCCCGGCTGCATAGGCCATGAGCGGCAGATTAAATGGACCGTCCGGATTTCCGGCCGGTGTGGTGGTGGTTTTAGAGCCCAGCGGCGTGGTGGCGGCTACCTGTCCTCCGGTCATTCCGTAGTTCAGGTTGTTGACGCAGATCACGGTGATGTCCACGTTTCGGCGGGCGCCGTGAATGAAATGGTTGCCCCCTATGGCGAAAAGATCTCCGTCTCCGCTGAAGACCACAACGTTCAGTTCAGGATTGGCCAGCTTCAAACCCGTTGCAAATGGGATGGCCCGGCCATGGGTGGTATGGTAAGAGTCCAGCATGACATAGCCGGCTCCCCTTGCGCTGCAGCCGATGCCGGAAACCATAACTGTCTTTTCAAGATCGATGCCGCTGGCCTTCATGGCCGTGAGGCAGGACGCAAAGGCCGTACCGATGCCGCATCCCGGGCACCAGATGTGGGGAATTCGATCCGTTCTGAGCAGGTCGTCCAAAGGATGGTTTATTGGCTTGTTGGTGGAGGTCATAAAAAGCCCCTTGGCATGCTATTTTATTGTTAAAAGGATTCCCTTAATGTTGCCAGAACACGATCCGGTGAAATGATGGTTCCGCCGGCGTGGCCTACCAGAATACACGGCGCTTGTCCGCGTGCGGACCGTTCAACTTCCAAATGGATCTGCCCCAGATTGAGTTCCACCGTAACAAAACCTTTCACCCGCTCAGCCAGTTTTCGAATCTGTTCTTCGGGGAAGGGCCAGACGGTGATCAACCGAAAAAGCCCCGCCTTTATGCCTTGCGCACGAGCTTCGTCAACGGCGGCCAGGCTCGTTCTTGTGGAAACACCGTAAGAAACGATCACAATTTCCGCGTCATCGAGAAGATAGCTTTCGGTTCGTATAATGTCCTTCAGGTTGTTTCTGATTTTGCCCACGATGCGATTCATCATGGCTTCCTGACCTTCCACCGTCATATCCGGATAACCCCTTTCATCGTGGGTGAGTCCCGTTACGTGGATGTGGTAGCCGTCGCCGGCGATGGCCATGGGCGCAACACCATTGGTGCCTGGCGCGAAGGGTTTGAAGCGGTCCTTTCGACCCCTCGCTTTCGGGCGGGAGACCGTATGAATGGCTTTGGCTTCCGGAATGACCACGCGTTCGCTCAGGTGACCGATCATTTCATCGGTCATAATCAGTACCGGAACGCGATAGGTTTCGCTCAGATTGAAGGCTTCAATGGTCTGGTAGAAAATCTCCTGGGGTGACGCAGGGGCCAGGGCGATGATTTCATAATGACCGTGGGATCCCCAGCGGGCCTGCATCATGTCCCCCTGAGCCCCCAGGGTGGGAAGTCCCGTCGATGGTCCTGCCCTTTGAACATCCACCACAACGCAAGGTGTTTCGGTGCAGACGGCCAGTCCGATATTTTCCAGCATCAAACTCAATCCGGGTCCGGAAGTGGCGGTCATACTCTTGACCCCGGCGCAGGATGCGCCAACAATGGACGCCATGGCCGCGATTTCGTCTTCCATTTGGATGAATGTGCCGCCCACTTCCGGGAGCCTTCCTGAAATGTGTTCGGCAATTTCCGTCGCCGGCGTAATGGGGTAGCCGCCAAAAAAACGACATCCCGCTGCCAGGGCTCCCTCGGCACAGGCCACGTCCCCGGTCATGAAATGCTCTCCTGTCAGAACTGCTGGTTTCATGTGGCCTCCGTTTCGGCTCCCGCCGCTCGCGCGCTGTGGGTGAGGTCTTCCACCGAATAGATGGCAAATTCAGGACATATGATTTCACAGTAATGGCAATTGACGCATTCACCCGCTTTTACCACCGACGGGGGATGGTATCCTTTTGTGTTAAACCGCTTCGAAAACTGCAGCACTTGCCTCGGACAGAATTCGATACAGAAGCCACAGCCCTTACACCGGTCTTCCAGAATATGCACGATGCCGATAGTGGTTTGGATTTCTTCCGAATCTAACGGAACCCGCCATAAAACCATTAGGTCATTCCTCGAAATTAAACGCCGCCTAGATGATATTTCCTATGGAAAAGGGACTAACTATAGCAATAACCGGGAGCAAGTCAAGCGATAATTCTTTATGGGGGAATGGATATTGGAGACGTTGTTATATTTTTTAGGGGGGTATCTGTGCTTTCAGTTTGTTGAACCAATATCAACCCTGGAAATCGCCCAATAGGCTTATTTTGTGTTAGAAGCGCCGGCTTTATTGCGGGTTAAAAAGAATTGAAAAATTGAGACTGCAGTGTTATGGAAGTTCAGGATTTAAGCGTCTTAGGAAATTGTGGGCGTGGATCTTGCCGCATTAAGCTTTCGTGTTGGAATTTATTGAGATGGTTGTCATAACCCCATGAAAGGATGATGAATATGAGTGAGACGAAGGCATTTCAGGATTATTATCCCGATGATTTTGCCCATTGTTACGGCTGTGGCAGGCTCAACGAGGATGGACTGCAGCTCAAAAGCTACTGGGATGGTGATGAAACCGTATGCCGCTATCAGCCGCGGCCCTACCACACCGGCGGTTTCCCGGGGTTCGGTTACGGGGGGCTGGTGGCATCGCTGTTGGATTGTCACGGGACGGCTTCGGCGGCAGCGGCAAAATACCGGGAAGAAGGGCGGAAAATGGGAACCGAGCCGGCCTTGCGGTTTGTCACCGCTTCCCTCAAGGTGGATTTTATAGCGCCTACGCCCATTGACGGCATCCTTGAAGTCCGAGGCAAGATAAAAGAGGTCAAGGGGCGGAAGGTTACCATTTCCGAGACCCTTTCGGCCGGAGATAAAGTGGTTGCCAAAGGCGAGGTGATTGCCGTATTGATCCCTGAAAATTTCATGGCGGAAAAATAGCCAAAGAGAGCTTAAGCGCCTCTGAAATGCCGCTTTAGAGAGCCTTTTGAAGCGGTTGACAAAATCAATTTTTGACATATTTTTTTGCTGACAAATGAGAACTTTTTTCATCAGAGAAAAGGGAGGCGGCAGTTAGATGGACATTCAGGAAATCACCCTACGGGTGGAGCAGGAAAGCGTCGTTATCCGCCAGATCATGGCCAACATTGAAAAAGTGATCGTTGGCCAGAAGTATTTGATTGAACGGATGATCATTGGTCTTCTGTGTGAAGGGCATCTATTGCTCGAGGGGCTCCCGGGGCTTGCCAAGACCACGGCGGTGAAATCTCTGGCAACGACGATTCAAACCACCTTTCAACGCATTCAGTTTACTCCCGATTTGTTGCCTGCGGACATTCTGGGTACGCAGTATTACCGGCCGGACACGGCTACTTTTGAAATTAAAAAGGGCCCTGTCTTTCACAATATTATTTTGGCCGATGAAATCAACCGCGCACCGGCCAAGGTCCAGAGCGCTCTTCTGGAAGCCATGCAGGAACTTCAGATTACCATTGGAGAAACCACCTTCACCCTGCAAAAGCCATTTCTGGTATTGGCAACACAAAACCCCATTGAACAGGAAGGGACCTATCCCCTGCCCGAAGCCCAGATCGATCGATTCATGATGAAGATTAAGGTGGATTATCCATCGGCGGAAGAGGAGCGGGAGATCATGACCCGGGTCTACGGCGGCGTGGAGAATCAGATGTCCGCTGTGGTGGACTGGGCCAGGATTGCACGGGCTGGGCAGACCATGCGGGCCATCCATATGGAGGACCGGATCATGGACTATGTGGTTCGGTTGGTGCGCGCCACCCGTGCGCCCGAAGCCTTCGGATTGGAGCTCGCCCCCATGATTCATTACGGGGCCTCTCCCCGGGCATCCATCTGGTTGGGTCTGGCGGCGCGGGCCCATGCTTTTGTAAGCGGTCGCGGTTATGTAACGCCCCAGGATGTTAAAACCATGGCACCTGACATCCTGCGACACCGCATAATTTTAAGTTATGAAGCGGAGGCCGAGGAAAAAACCACCGATGACCTGATCCAGGTATTGCTGGAACGGATCGAGGTTCCCTGAGATGCTTCAGGAGGAAATACTCAAGAAAATCCAGAAATTTCATTTCACCACAAGGCGCATGGCCAACGATATGTTCGCCGGCCAGTATGAGAGCGCTTTCAAGGGAAGGGGGATGGAATTCGCCGAAGTGCGTGAGTACCAGGTGGGTGACGATATCCGCACCATCGACTGGAACGTTTCGGCCAGATTCGGTCATCCCTATGTGAAGGTTTTTCATGAGGAACGGGAACTGACCGTGATGCTGGTGCTGGATCTGTCGGGCAGCCACCGGTTCGGGACCCGAAAGAAGTTCAAGCGGGAACTGCTGGCGGAAGTGGCAGGCATGCTGGCGTTTCTGGCCATTCGTACCAATGATAAGGTGGGTGCCATTCTCTTCAGTAGCAAAGTGGAGAAATATATTCCTCCGAAAAAGGGTGCAAGCCACGTGTGGCGTCTTATCAAAGAGGTTTTCACCTATCAGCCCGAGGATCTGAGTACCGATCTGGACGGGGTTTTGACATTTTTAAACCGCGTGTCCAAGCGCCACGCCATCGTCTTTCTCATTTCCGATTGTATGGATACGGGATTTGAAAAATCCCTTCGTCTGACATCCAAAAAGCATGATCTCACAGTGATTCGCATTTCCGATCCTGCCGAAGAAACCCTCCCCAATGTGGGGTTCGTTTATCTCCGGGATCCCGAGACCGGTATGAAGACCCTGGTGAACAGCAGCAGCCGAAAACTTCAAAAGAAGTGGCGTTCCCATCGGGAAGAACAAAAGACGTATCTGAATGAAATATTTAAAAAAGCCGGGATAGACCAGGTTGAACTGACCACGGACGGTCCCGTGGTGGAACCGTTGACCCGGCTTTTTGAGAGCAGGAAGCGGCGCTTATGTTAAAGGGTCTGAAAAGACGCTTTTTCTTAATGATATTGTGCTTTTTTGTGGGGGCATGGTCTGGTTCAGAGATTTGCGTTGGCGCTGAAACGGCCCCTCAAATGACGGCGTCGCTGGTGCCCAACCAAACCAGCGTAGGCGGAATCATCACCCTAACACTGAAATTGCAGCTTCCCACGGGTGCCCGCCTCGCGCCGGAACCGGTCGTTAAAGGCCTTGCGGGTTTCCGGATTCTGGATCAGCAGATGATTCCGGATGACACTCAAAAAAAGACCGACGGAAAGAAAAGTCCGGACACGGTCGTTTCAGGGGAATATCACATTCGTCTGATGGTAAACCGCCTTGATTCCGGAGCGGTGGGGCCCATATTCCTTTCCTACGTGAACGCTGATGGTGAAAAGGCGTCACTTAAGGCGGCAACGGTTCCTCTTACGGTTTTGTCCAATCTTGGGGAAAAACCCGAAGCAGCACGGCTGAAGCCCATCTACGGAATCATACCCACCCAATCATTCATGGCCAAATACCGGTTCTGGATTCTGGGAGGGATTGCGGTTCTGCTCCTGGGGGCCGCCATCGAGTGGTGGTTTAGAAACAGGCGCCAGAAAGATTCATCGGCCCTGGAGCGAACGCCCCCGGATAAGCTGGCCATGCGGGGGCTGAAAGCGTTGGATGCGCAGAGACTGTTTGAGGAAGGCCGGATCAAGGATTTCTACTTTGAATTTTCAGAGATCCTGAGACGTTATCTGGAAGCCATTCGGGGATTTCCAGCCGCGGAATATACCCTTGAAGAGATTGCCAGGGCCGCCAGGAAAAAAGAAGATCAGCCGTTATTGTCGCTGCTTCGCCGGACGGACATGGTGAAATTTGCCGATTCCACCGCCACCCTCGCCAGAAAGACGGATGACATGGAGGGGGCCTTTGCCTATATTCGCAGTACACGTGACCCCGTGATGAGCGAAGCGTCGTCTGAGCACAGCGGCGGCAAGCAGTATGCCGTCCGCAGCTTCAGTTCCCATCGAAAGGAGAGGGCGCCATCATGATGTTCCGGTTTGCGTATCCGATCATGCTGCTGCTGGTTCCCTTAGCCCTGGGATGGCTTGTCTATTCGTTTTTTAAAAAGCCTGAAGGGATCACCTATTCCATGGCCGCTTCCATGGCGGCGTTTTCAGATGGCGGCAGCACCCTGGTCCCCCGTATTCCCAAGATCCTCAGGGCCTGCACTTTACTATTGCTGATCGTGGTGGCGGCAAGACCCCAACTATATAATGTATCCCGAGACGTTCGCTCGCCGGGCGTTGATATCATGCTTTGTCTGGATACATCCGGATCCATGCAGGCGCTTGATTTTAAAGTGGAAGGGAATTCGGTAACCCGGCTGGAAGCGGTTAAAAAAGTGGTGGCGGATTTTATCAGTAAAAGGGAGACGGATCGTATTGGGTTGGTGGTATTTGGAGAAGAGGCTTTTACGCAGTCGCCATTGACCATAGATAAGGGCCTGTTGCTGGAACTGGTAAACCGCATGAAGATCGGCATGGCGGGCGACCGGACCGCCATCGGCAGCGCCATTGCCATCGGCGGCAAACGCCTGAAGGATCTGAAATCCAAATCAAAAATTCTGATTCTGTTGACGGACGGCCGGAACAATGCGGGGGAAATCAGTCCTCAGGCCGCAGCCCAGGCGGTAAGGGAATTCGGCATCAAACTGTATACCATCGGGGTGGGGGGTAAAGGCCCCGCGCCCTTTCGTATGAAAACCCTTTTTGGAACCCAGCTGGTACCCCAGCATGTGGATCTGGACGAGGTGACGCTCAGAAATGTGGCGAAGACCGGGGGCGGAAAATATTTTCGCGCGGCCAACAGCCAGGAACTTCAGGAGATCTATAACATTATCGATCGGGCGGAAAAGACCGATGTAAAGGTCAAGGAGTTCTTTCATTTCAGGGAACTCTACCCCTGGTTCCTGGTGCCCGCCATTGCGATTTTTCTGCTGGAAATGTTGCTCAAGACCTGGATATTGAGGATTATTCCATGAACCTGTCCCATCCATGGATCCTTCACTTCCTCTGGCTCCTGCCGCTGGTGGCCGTCACCTTCGTGGTCGTGTATCGAAAGCGGGGGCGAGCCATGACCCGGTTTGCAGAAACCGGGCTGCTCAGGCGGCTCGCGCCCGAGGATTCCCGGGGGAGGCGGGTACTCAAGGCGGTTTTATGCCTTTTGGCCCTTGGATGCATGCTGCTGGCGCTGGCTGGACCCCGCTGGGGCAGCCACTATCAGGAAGTGACCCAGAAGGGTGTGGATATTGTGATCGCACTGGACGTTTCTCCCAGTATGCTGGTGGGAGATATCAAACCGGACCGGCTGGAGCGGGCCAAACGTGAGATTGCGGATTTTCTGAAGGTGGTCAAGGGGGATCGTGTGGGGCTGGTGGCCTTTTCACGCGCGGCTTACACCCAGTGTCCCCTGACACTTGACTACGGCGCGTTGATGATGTTTTTAAATATTCTGCACCCGGACAATATACCGCAGCCGGGAACCGATCTGGGCGCAGCCATTTTGGGGGCCATAAGGGCGTTTGATCCCAAATCGGAAACCGACAAGGTGATTCTGCTCATCACCGACGGTGAGGACAATGAAGAACGGGGACTCGATGCCGCCCGTGAAGCCGCTCGAAAAGGCATCAAAATTTTTGTCTTCGGTATGGGGGATCCGGCGGGCGGACCCATTCCCGCTTCCGGTGGAAAGGGAGGATTCGTAAAAGATGACAAAGGTGAACTGGTCCTCTCCAAACTGGACGAAGCGGGCCTGCAGAAGATAGCGGCGGTAACCGGTGGTGAATATGTGCGATCCATGGCGGGTGACCTGGATCTGGATCTCCTCTATTTTGACGGCATCAAACAGAAAACCGATGCGGCCGTTGTCAAAAGCGGCAAGATCAAGGTTCATGAAGAACGCTTTTTCATTTTTGCTGCTGCGGCCTTCTTATTCCTTCTCCTGGAAGGGATGATCGGCCACCTAAAACATAAAAGGTTCGGATTGCTTACGATGATGGCATTCCTTCTTCTTCCTTTCACACAGGGGTACTCTGCAGAAAATCCGGACGAACTTTATGCGCAGGGACGATTTGCAGAAGCCGCCAAAGGCTACGCTGATCAGGACATGGATAACCCCCGGGATATCCGGTACCGGTACAACCGGGGCTGCGCGGATTATCAGACTTCCGATTTCAAGGGTGCCATGGCGGCCTTTTCCAGCGTTTTAAAGCGCACCGATGATCCGGTAACCCGTGTAAAAGCCCTCTTTAATCTGGGGAACGCCGCTTATAAGCAGAGCGACTTCGCCTCCGCAAAAACCTACTACCAGCAGGCTATTGTTTTGGATCCTGGAAACGAAAATGCGCGATACAATCTGGAGTTGGCATTAAAGGAACTGGAAAAGCAGAAGAAACAGGAGGAGGAGGAAAAAAAGCAAAAGCAGCAACAAAAGAACCGGAAAAAGGAAAGCTCTCCAGAAGATCAAAAAAAAGGAGAGGAAGACCCATCACAGGAAAAGCCAAAGCCGGACAAGACAGATCAGAAACGGGATCAGAAGAAGGATAAAGCGACTCAAGAAAAGTCACGAAATGCCGGCGATAAAAATCCCCCCCAGGCCAACGAACCTGAGGCTCAAAAACCGGAGCCGGTCCCTGCCGTTCCAATGGA
>JAJDOH010000079.1 GCA_022340265.1 Deltaproteobacteria bacterium
ACACCTTCTGGACTATGATGATGTCATGAACAAACATCGGGAAATCATCTACTCCCTGAGAAAAGACATCCTCGAAGGGAAAGACTTTCATGAGATCATCCAAGACATGATCGATCAGAAAATAGAAGCACTGGTTGAACAGTGGATCGATCCCAAAGCCTACCCTGAAGACTGGAATACAAAGGAATTAAACGACAGCATTTCCTGGCTGTTCGGCTTTCCATCGGGTATCGGACGCGAAGAAATGGGCGAAGAGGCCTTTGATGCGCTCAAAATAGAAGACCTTCCGGAGATGATCAAAGAGCGCGCGCTGTCCGAATACCGTGAAAGGGAAAAGCTTTTCGGAAAAGAAGATCTGGAGCGGCTCGAGCGTTATCTGATTCTTCAAATCATTGATGATAAATGGGTGGCGCACCTGCAGGCCATGGATCACATGAAGGAAGGGATCGGATTGCGGGGTTACGGGCAACTTGATCCCTTGAAGGAATATCAGAAAGAGGGATTTGCCCTATTTGGTGATCTCATGGATCAAATCAGGGAGGAAACCCTCAGAACCCTTTTCCGGATACAGATCGTTCGAGAGGAACCGGATCCCATCCCCAAGAAAAAGAGAAGAAATCTGAACCTCAGTCACGGGGATGGGGACGCAGGCGGTGTTACGGTTCGTCGGAAAGAGGAGAAAATCGGCCGGAATGCGCCCTGCCCGTGCGGCAGTGGAAAGAAGTACAAGAAATGCTGTGGCGCCGGAAAATAGAGGGGTGAAAAAAAGACATGCCTGACAAAATCGACATTTCGAAACAAAGCGTAAAGGGATTTAAGGCGGCTGCGGTGGCCGCCGGTCTCAAAAAAGGGGGCGCGCCCGATATGGCCCTGATTGTCTCTGAAAAAGAGGCTTCAGCAGCAGGGGTGTTTACCACCAACAAGGTGAAGGCCGCCCCCGTCCTGCTAACCCGAAAGCATATGAAAGGTGGCCGTGCCCGTGCCATCATCGCCAACGCCGGATGCGCCAATGCCTGCACGGGAGACCCCGGCCTTGCAGACGCCCATCGCACCGCCGATCTGGTTGGAGAGGCGCTCGGAATCCAACCTCAGCGTGTCCTGGTGGCATCCACGGGCGTTATCGGCCAGCGGTTGAATATGGGCAAAGTGGAAGCGGCCATTTTGAACTTGAAAGAGGCCCTGACACCGAAAGGCATCCCTTTGGCTGCTGAAGCCATCATGACCACGGACTCATTTTCCAAAATCAGCAGTTTTGACGGACCGGCTGAAAACCGGTCCTACCGCATTGCAGGAATTGCCAAAGGGGCCGGCATGATCATGCCGAACATGGCCACCATGCTTTGCTTCATCCTCTCCGATATTCAAATAGCACCGGATGCCTTGCAGGAGATGCTCTCGGCTGCCGCTGAAAAGACCTTCAACCGAATCAGCGTGGACGGGGATACTAGCACCAATGACATGGTCCTGATGATGGCCAACGGCATGGCCGGCAACACAGCGCTCGGCAGGGAAGATCAGAAACTGTTCGAAGAAGGATTGACCGGCGTCATGGAGAATCTGGCTCGCATGATCGTTAAAGACGGTGAGGGGGCCACGAAGCTGGTGGACGTGATCATCAACAATGCCGCTTCAGCCGACGATGCGTTGAAAGCCGCCCGGACCGTGGCCAATTCCAGTCTCGTGAAGACCGCTTTTTACGGGCAGGATCCCAACTGGGGAAGAATCATGGCGGCCCTTGGCCGGGCGGATATTGAAATGCATGAATCACAAATTGATATTCGGATCGACGATGTCCAGATTGTATCCGGCGGACTTGCTTGTGGGATGGACGCAGAAAAACGAGCCGCTCAAATCATGACAAGAGATGAATTTGTCTTGAGCGTAGACCTCCATCAGGGCAACTTCCGCGACCACGTTGTCACCAGCGATCTGACCCACGAATATATCGACATCAACGCCGACTATCGGACCTGATCGAAACCAGGGAGATGCCATGTTTGCAGTGATCATGTGCGGTGGTTCCGGAACCCGTTTCTGGCCCGCAAGCCGGCGACAAAGGCCAAAACAGTTTCTGGACATTACAGGCAAAGGGCCCATGGTGGTGGACACCTGTGATCGACTCGCGCCTTTAATCGCCGACGACAGTGTTATTCTCATACTCGGTAAAGAACATCAGGAGGAAGCCGGAACGCTTTTTGAGGGACGGAAGGTTCACATCCTGGCGGAACCGGCGGGCAGAAACACGGCCCCGTGCATGGGGCTGGGGGCCCTTTATGCACGGCATCTGGGCTCTGAAGCGCCGGTGGCATTCCTGCCGGCGGACCACTACATCAGAAAGCCCGAGGTGTTTTTAAGAGATCTTAAGAGCGCTGGAAAACTGGCCGAAGACAGCGGCATCATCACCCTGGGTATTGTACCCACGCGTCCGGAAACCGGATACGGGTACATTCAAACATCGCCGAATACGGGCGGCTCAACTACTTCACCCGCTTTCCGCGTGTCCGCTTTCGTTGAAAAACCGGATATTCACAAAGCGCACGCTTATCTTAAAAGCGGCGATTACTACTGGAATGCCGGCATTTTCGTCGCCACACCGGAAACCATCCTTAAGGAAATTGAGACGCAACTGCCCGACCTTCATGCAGCACTGGGACAGATCGCCAAATCCATGGGCACGGATCACTTCGAACAGGAATTTGAAAGGGCATACGAAAGCATACAGGGGATATCCTTTGACTACGGCATCATGGAACATACCAAGCAACCGGTTTATGTCATCCCCTCGGAATGCGGCTGGAGTGATGTGGGGTCATGGGAATCCCTGTATGAATTAAGGGGCTCGGAGTGCGACGAACACGCAAATCTTTCGGAAGGTGAAACCCTCATCATTGACTGTGAAAAAAGCTTCATCAGAAGTCATGGAGACCGGCTGGTGGCATGTCTCGGGCTCAAAAACTGCCTGGTTGTAGATACCGGGGACACCGTACTGGTGGCTAATCTTGCCCACTCTCAAGACATCCGAAAAATCGTGGCCCGACTGAAGAAAACCCAAAAGGATACGCTTCTGTGATCTCGCACATTTTAAGGGAAGATGATATCCACGGCATTTTTTCTGATGAGCTGAACGAAGATACCGTTTTCCCATCGGGACGCGCGTTTGGAACTTACTTCAGGAATATTGATATAGACTTAAATCGATTGCTGATGCAAAAAAGCAATTTCAACTTTTCTTAAAACGCATGCTGGCCAGAATGACCCGTTTTTCCTCACCCGCTGAACGAAGGATCTTCTTCTGGGCTTTTACATTACAAGTATCGGACATTCTTTTAAAAAATTCCATACTGGTCTTTCTGAGCCCTTCAGCAAGAACAATTTCCCCGTTGGGCTTCAGATAACACTTGAACAGTTCCATAAGAGGCTCAAAATAAGCTTCCTTGTAAACCACCTCCGAACCGAGGATCATGTCAAACCGGCCCTCAAGTGCCGGCCTGGTCCAATCCAGTTCCACAATTTCAGGTGCCGGAAATTCAGGCGCATGGTTGACACGCGCGTTGGCCCGTGCGAAATTAAGCGAATCCCGGTTATATTCGGTCATGGTAACCCGATGGCCGCAATAGGCGGCAACAATCCCTACAACACCAATACCGCAACCGATTTCAAGCAAGTGTTTTTGCGGGTCCGCCGGCATGGCCGTCAAATGATTGGCCAGAACAATGGATGCTTCCCATATTTTGCTCCACAGTGGAAATTCATTGAACACATCGTCTTTATCAAGGAACGAATCAAGGGATTTGGGAACAAAGAATTGAAAGCGGTTCTCTCCAATGGCAAGGGGTGAAATGTCGGTTTCATACTGCTCATGAAAAGCTGACATGGAAAACATGGGGGCTATTTTTCTCCTTAAGGCTTAAATTGTTGCATCATCGCCGGCAAAGTGCCTGGCAAAAAGGGGCTTCACGATGAACGTTACGATCTTGGGTTCAGGCACCGCCATTCCCATGAGAGGCCGCGGTTCACCTTCTCTGGCGGTTTTTATGGACAATGGGCCCATCCTGTTTGACATGGGCCCGGGAACCCTGGGCCAAATGGCCCGTTTGGGCATCGGTCCTGAAAAAATTGAAAAAATCTTCCTCACACATTTTCATCCCGACCATACCGCGGACCTGATCCATTTTCTCTTTGCCTGCCGAAATCCGGAAATTTTGAAGAGACGATCCCCGTTTTCCATTTCCGGCCCCCCAGGGCTTCATAAATTTATCAAAGCCCTTCAATCCGCCTATTCAAACTGGCTCGATATCCCGAGCCAAACCATGCAGATCGAGGAATTGTCCGGCACTGAACAAATGTGGCAGGATCATGGTCATTACCGCATCAAAACCGCTCCCGCCAGCCATACACCCCACAGCCTGGCCTACCGACTGGAAAACAACGCCGGAAAAGCCGTTGTCATCTCAGGGGATACAGCCTATTGTGATCCGATCATCCAACTGGCAAAAAACGCCGACCTTCTGATCCTGGAAGCCGCTTTTCCCGACGATCAACCAATGGAAGGGCACCTGACCCCATCGCTGGCCGGCCGGATGGCTGGTCTTGCGGGAGTCAAAGGCCTTGTCTTAACCCATTTCTACCCGGAGTGTCTGAAAACGGACATCGCCGCGCAATGCCGAAGGACCTGGCAGGGGGAACTCACCCTTGCTGAAGATCTGTTGCAAATCCGCGTTTGACGGTTGTTAAACAAACCGATTTCTCAGTAGGTTCGGTCGATAATGTATTGAATAAGCGTGAGCAGGTTTGTTTTAACGGCAGAATCCCGGAAAGGTTTTAAACACATGGCCGCGTCGTCCACATACCCCTGGGCTTCTTCCCTGATTTTTTCCAGAACCCCGCCGCGTCTCACCCGATCCAGAAGGGCCTCATAAGCCGCCCTGTCTGTTTTCCGGTGTCTAAAAAACTCCGAAAATCTCTGCTTCTCATCCTGTTCAAGCTGAGCCAGGGTATAGATAAGGGGAAGCGTTATCTTCCCTTCCAGCAGATCTTTTCCCACGGGCTTTCCGAATACTTCTTCCGAAGACGTATAGTCCAGAAGGTCATCCACCAGCTGAAAAGCGATCCCCACGGATCGGCCGAATCGCGTCAGAGAGGCTTCAATATCAGGACTGCTGCCGGAGACGATGGCCCCACAACCGCAAGCCGCTGAAATCAGAATGGCGGTTTTAGCGGTAATGATTTGCATATAGTTGTCCCGCCCGGTTTCCAGATCGTCCGTGTGAACCAGTTCCAGGATCTGACCTTCCGACATCCGCATGGTTGCCTGGGTGAGACTTGAAATAAGCGGAATACTGTTGGCTGAAACAGCGATGGATAATGCTTTGGAAAAGAGGAAATCGCCCTCTAAAACCGCGGCCTGATTTCCCCATATCTGATTTGAGGAGGGCTTCCGGCGCCTGATTTCAGCGTTATCCAGCACATCGTCGTGAAGAAGGGATGAAGTGTGAATATATTCAAAAACCGTTGAAAGAGGATATAAATTTTCACCTCCATAACCGCACAATTGACAGCTGAGGACAAAGATAAGCGGTCTGAGCCTTTTTCCTTCCCCCAACAGGGCATATGTTGCAATTTCCTTGGCCAGAGGCACCCGGGAATCAAAAACCTTGTTCAATTCCCGATTTATCTTTTCAAAATGCGCTTCAAAAAGAGCGAGAGTTGGAATTTCCCCAGTCATCTTCACGTTTTCAACTTTCCTTTTCGCTTTTCCGATCTCCAACGCCACCGATGGGTGCCCCGTTCAACCCGGACCGTGGCTTTCGGTTAATTTTTTATGATAATTCACCTGTCTGAAATTTACAACTTATTTTAACCCATCCCATCTCCCGTCTTGCATTAAGAGGTCCATATGGACTATATTAGGTAAATATTTCCAGCAATACTTATTCTTTAAGGAATTAAAGGATGGTTGATGAAATGAATATTTGGTTTCGGAAGCCGGATGCCGTTGAGGTGACCCGGCGTGGCGAAGGCAGCGCAAACCAGCATGTGGGAATTGAAATCATCGAGGTCGGACCGGATTATCTAAAGGGCAGGATAACCGTGGATGAACGCACACGACAACCCGGAGGAGTTCTTCATGGCGGTATGTCGGTGGTTCTCGCCGAAACACTGGCATCTTGGGGGGCGGAATATGCCGTTGACGCCTCTAAATATTACTGTGTGGGTCAGGTGGTAAATGCGAATCATATTCGGGCAGTAAAGTCGGGGGTGGTGTACGGGATTGCGAAACCATTGCACCTTGGACGAAAAAGCCATGTGTGGGAAGTCGTTATCAGAGATGAAGACGAAAATCTGGTGTGTATTTCGCGCCTCACCATGGCTGTTCTGAATATACCGTCACAGTATAAGAAACCTGTTTGAGTTTATGGACCCATCCCCGCCGGATCATATGGCATTATGTGTTCCTTGTCTTTCTTTTGAAGATCTGATTTTTAAATCACAATCTTACATCTTTCATTTTCTTTTTTTCATGGCTTTAATTTTCATGGCGACCTCTTTCCATCGCTCCTTTTCCACACGATCAGCACTTTTGTGACGGCGATGGGACAGAAACTCCATTTCACGTTTCATTTTCCGGTAGCTTTCCAGCCTGTCCCTTGAAATTTCACCTTCATCCACTGCCCCAAGTACCCGGCAGCCGGGCTCTTGGGTATGGCTGCAGTTTGCAAAACGGCATCCCAGACCGAGCTTTTCAATCTCAGGAAACGCGGCTTCGATCCCTTTATCAACTTCCCAGAAGACAATTTCCCGGATGCCGGGGTTGTCGATCACCATTCCCCCCTGGGGCATCATGATCAGATCCCGGGAGGTGGTCGTGTGTTTGCCCTTGCCCACATGGGCGCTTATGGCGTTGGTAAGCTGTACCGTCTTACCGTAAAGCCGGTTCACCAGGGTGGATTTGCCCGCACCGGAAGACCCCACCATGGTGGTTGTCCGGCCTGGAGACAGATAGGGTTCCAGGGAGGCCAGCCCCGTGTCATCTGATGCCGAAACCAGATGTATGGGAACGCCTGATGCGACAGACTCTGCGTCACCGACGAAATGCTCCGGATCCCGGTGAAGATCTGCTTTTGTCAGAATGATGACAGGATTCAGGCCGCAGTTGTAGACCAGGGTCAAGTACCGCTCCATGCGGCGTAGGTTAAAATCCCGGTCAAGACCGGAAACGATAAATACGGTATCAAGATTGGCTGCAATGACCTGTTGCTTTTGCGGTTGTGCATCCTGTTTGTTATGCGTGCCTGAAGCGCCTCTGGATAAGGCATTCCTTCGTACCAACACCCTGGAAATCACGGCATCGGTCATGAGGACCCAATCTCCCGTGACCGGATACATGCCGCAGGCATCATGCTTGAGCTTTCCCGCCGGGGTGGCGAGCCATTCGCGTTTTCCGTTGCTTGTGCGAAAGCTGTTTTTTCTTACCCCGACCACTCTGGCCGGGATAAACCCGTCGTTGGAGTAGTGTTCCAGCTGTGCCTGAAAATGGGAGGTCCATCCCATCTGTGAAAGGTGATGATTGTTGTCGTTATTATTTGTATCTTGTTTGATGCGCATGGTTGAGTCCTACCTGTCTTGCCTATAATTTTACCGGTTTTTATGGGCGCATGAAACCGCACAAGGCAGAGCACGCAGCCCACCGGCACTTTTGATTATTTTTTGATATCTCGATGCAGGCGACGCTGCCGACAGACGAGGCAACGATAGTGGTAGATTCTCAAACGGAGATCTGCTGGGGAACAGACTGGAAGAAATAAATCTCTCTTTAAAACTGAACAGCTTTTCTTGGATACCGCGGAACGATGATCAATCAGCTACCAGCAGGTTGGCCCCTTTGTCGGCAACGATTGCCACAATATCCATTAATTTCATAAACATAAAATCCTCTTTCATATGCTTTTGATAAGGGCTTTCTTAATATACGATAGACCGGGATGCTGTCAAGAATAACCCAGCAACACCATTGATGATGGTTGTCCGG
>JAJDOH010000205.1 GCA_022340265.1 Deltaproteobacteria bacterium
TCTTGAAGTTAACAATCACGTTAGATGACAGTTGAGACAACTTCCGGCAAAAGGCCTTGAACGTCTCCATTCGGTCATCGTTTGAAATATTGCAGGTGAGGTGAATATCTTCTGTACCGTTCCCAGACCACTCTGAAATCACCTTTCATCTTCCGGCGTCATACAAAATCTGCCTCTTGCAGCCTAATGATTTCCGCAGCAATCGCCGCCGCACTCGCCCACCATGCCCGCCATGGCCCTCACCACCTCTTTTTCATCCACACCCTCAATGCCCTGGATCGTAACCCGCATAAAAAACCGGTCCAGGCTTTTCGCATTCTCAGGCAACGGCACCGCAAGCCTGCCGAACATCTCATCGATGCGCCAGCCCGCAATCTCCAGCTCCACCGTATCGCCCACTTCTTTTTCAAGCAGCGCGTATTCAAAAGGTGTAAAACCTTCCACATCAATACCGGCGACCCATTCAAAAGTGACCGGCTCCGGCATTAAATCCATATTTTCTTTGCGGGTACCGGCTTCTAAAAGCACACGCACTTTCTTGAGCCCCCCCACTTTTCCGTTCAATTCACTCATCAAATCCTCCCCCTTTCGCTTTTTAAACAAAATTCTGGTCTCATGGGCAAAATAACGGTATGATCCCCAGAAAACGCCACAAGGAGGCAAGAATGGCCGAAAATCTCGTCTGGATCGACCTTGAAATGACGGGACTGAATCCCGAACACCACGTGATCGTGGAAATTGCATCCATTGTCACGGACGACCAGCTCAATGTGGTGGCTGAGGGACCCGATATTGTCATTCACCAACCCGATACCGTTCTGTCCGCCATGGAACCGTGGAGCCTTGAACATCATCAGGCATCCGGTCTCCTGGATCAGATCAAGGCATCTGCTCACAGCAACGCGCATGCCGAAGCGGAAACCCTGTCTTTTGTTTCCCAATTCTGCAAAAGGGGCGCCTCACCCCTGTGCGGCAATTCCATCTGCCAGGACCGCCGGTTTCTGGTGAAGCATATGCCGACCCTGGAAGCTTTTTTTCATTACCGCAACATCGACGTCAGTTCCGTCAAAGAGCTGGCCAAAAGATGGTACCCGACCCTTCCACGCTATGAAAAGCAAAAAACCCATCTGGCGCTGAGCGACATCAAAGAATCCATCGGCGAAATGCAGTACTACCGCAAACAGGTTTTTGTTCCCTGAAAGATCAATAAAGGGCGATTTCCCGGACGGTTCCGTCACCGAACTCAGCCATGGTCTCCGCGGCAATGGTCAAACCTTCCTTCAGAGACGCTGTCTCCACGCCGGGGATGCCGTAAGCATAAAAAAGGACATTTTTGGTGTCTTCCGAAACCCTTGTCTTTTCATCGGCTCCCTGGCACAGAACGCAAACGATCTCTTTTTCGTCACGAAGCACGATTTCTTGATCCACCGTACGCATCTCCCGCCCGCCCATGCCTTTGCACAATTCACCGGGGCCTGCCACGTCCAGTGTCAAAAACCCTTCAAAGCGGTCATGGTCCGTCACCGCCACCAGAATGCCGGCACACATCTCCGCCATGAAATGGGCATCCACCATGAGGTTGTACCGGGGAAAACCGCTGTTGACGGTTCGCTTAAGATGTCTCGACAGCGGGCAGGGATATCCGAATTTCCCGAAAAACGCCTCATAGGCATCGATCCGTTCGGTGATCTCGGCCAAGGCAGAACGTTTTCGCATTTTCCTCAGCAGCTTTCGTTTGTGCGCATCAAACCCTTCCGGGTTTTCAAAATTCGTGCATCCTTCGATCAACGTAAGTCCGAAGGGGACACCTGCATAATTTGACGCATAGCTTTCGGATTTCACAAATTCAACGTGGTTCCTCACCCCATGATCGCCTCCCTGCATCTTATTTGATTGTTACCCATCAGAGATTATCTATCACACACGAACACACTTCCGCAATATTTCACACTGGTTTTTATGGCTCATGGGACTCATTTTCGAAAACCCCCAAAAAACATCTTGACATGCCGGTGCGGTGGCTATATATTCCATTTAAAGAATATAGGAGATATCATGAAAAAATTTACGGAAGTCATGAAAGCTCTCTCTGATCCAAACCGGGTAAAAATCCTGAAGATGCTTCAGCACCGCTCCATGTGCGTTTGTGAACTCAGAGCAATGCTTCAGGTATCTCAGCCCACCGTGAGCAAACACCTTAAAATTCTGGAAAGAGCCGGGCTGGTCAACAGTAGAAAAGATGGTCTGTGGGTTGATTACTTTCTATCAGACGGCGGTGACAGCCCGTATGCGGGCTCCCTTCTGGGCAACCTTCGGCACTGGCTGGAGAAAGACGAAGACATCTCCCGCCTCACAAACCGTCTGCCATTTGTCAACCGGGAAGAAATCTGTAAACGGTAGAGGATTTTTTTTGGAGACACTATATTACCAAATTGCTATTTATAAATGGGGCTTCTTCTGCCCGTCGATTTGAAGGAGAAAAAATCATGAAAGAGAGATGGAAACTGCTGACAATCATACTGGTTTTCATAGCCGCTTACTATGTGCCATGGGCCAACCCCGTCATCCGCCGTTCCGGGCTCGAAGCCTTTATGATGCTCCAGGAATACGCCAGGGATCATGTGCTCACCTGTCTCATTCCCGCCTTTTTCATTGCCGGTGGGATCGCCGTATTTGTCAGCCAGGCGTCGGTCCTCAAATATTTCGGTGCAACCGCCAAAAAGATTTTGTCCTATTCGGTGGCCTCAATTTCAGGAACCGTATTGGCAGTTTGTTCCTGTACCGTCCTGCCGCTTTTTGCAGGGATCTACACACGGGGCGCAGGCATCGGACCGGCAACCGCTTTTCTCTATTCCGGCCCCGCCATCAACGTTCTGGCCATTGTGCTTACCGCTCGAATCCTGGGATGGCAATTGGGTCTGGCACGTGCCATCGGCGCAGTGTTTTTTGCCGTTATCACCGGTCTATTGATGGCCCTCATTTTTCGAAAAGACGATGCGGCCCGCGCTCAGGGTGAACTCTTCCTGCCCGAGGACGAGGGGACGGGCCGTACCCTTCTGCAGGACGCCCTCTTTATGCTGACCATGGTTCTCATTCTCATTTTTGCTGCCTTTGCGAAACCGGCCGAAGGATCCACTGGCCTCTGGCCCGCCATATTTGCCGCCAAGTGGTACGTTACAGCAGGATTGCTGATTATCTTGGGGTTCATGCTCAAAGCCTGGTTTGTGAAAGAAGAAAGAGTGACTTGGGTTGAATCAACCTGGGGTTTTATGAAACAGATTTTTCCCCTGCTGGGGGCCGGGGTTCTCGTGGCCGGCTTCATGCTGGGCAGACCCGGTCATGCCGCCCTCATTCCGGATCACTACATAGCGAATCTTGTGGGCGGAAACTCCCTCTGGGCCAATCTTTTCGCATCGGTTTCAGGAGCGCTGATGTACTTTGCCACTTTAACCGAAGTTCCCATCCTGCAAGGGCTTCTGGGGGCCGGGATGGGAAAAGGCCCTGCGCTCAGCCTGCTGCTGGCGGGCCCCGCCCTGTCGCTTCCCAACATGTTGGTGATCGGCGGGGTCATGGGCGCCAAGAAAACGGCAGTTTTCTGCACCATCATCGTCGTTTTGAGCACCATTGCGGGCATGATCTACGGTGCCATCGTTGGATAATCTCTTAACAATTTCATTTGATCTTTGTATAATGAAAGGCAAATCATGAAAAAGGAAGATATCACGCAAATAAAGGTGGACGGCTACACTGTTGGCATCATGGGGCTGAATGCCGCCCTTGAAGAAACGGCTGCCACCCATGCCGAAAAACCGGATGAAGAAGTGGGGGATGCGCTTTTAAACAGGCTGTCCAAGAGAAATTACATCCCTGTAAAAGTCCGTGGGACCTACAAAAAAGCATTTTTGCGAGAGTTCAGGAAATATCTGGGAAAACCCGTTGAGGAAGAGGCTGTTACGGGGATTGATATCAAAGTGCTGGGACCGGGATGCCCTCAGTGTGACGGATTGGAGCAGGCATTGATGGGCGTGGTTTCGGAAGCGCAAATCACAGCTCACATTGAGCATGTTCAGGATACGATGGAGATCGGCCGTTGGGGTGTTATGGGAACACCCGCCTTGGTCATCAATGGTCAGGTCAAGTCGGTAGGAAAGATTCCTCCGAGAGCCAAATTAAAAGAATGGCTTGAAGAAGCAACCGCCAAACAGGCATAACCCGTTAGAAGAAAGGAAGAAGATCATGGAGATCAAAGTGCTGGGGCCGGGATGCCCCAAATGCGAACAGACTGAAAAAGTGGTGAAGGATGCAATTGCCGAGTCCGGAAAAGATATCTCCGTCACCAAAGTAAAGGATATCACTGAAATCGCCAAGCACGGTGTCTTTATGACACCTGCCGTGGTGGTAGACGGAGAAGTGAAATCCGTCGGTAAAGTCCCTTCAAAAGAACAAATACAGGAGTGGATTAGCCAATAAAAAACAAGGAGGTATCTATCATGTCCGACGCACGTCTTTTGGCGGAATGGTTCCCTGAGTTCGCAGAACATCTGGACAAAATGGATGAAACCTACAAAGAGATGCGGACCATCGACGAAAAAACCTATCAGTTCATCTGCTTTGCGCTGGCCATCAAAGCCCGGTCGAAGCCCTGCCTCTTGAAACATTTCATGGGCGCGCTGGAAGCGGGGGCCACCGTTAAGGAACTTTCCTACATTATGGCACTGACCTTCAGGGAAGCGGCCGGCGGTGACGACTGCTGGACCCATGATGCCCTGGGGGACTATAAGGCGCTCATTGCCGAAGGGCTTCAGAGTTCCGAGTGCTGCAAACGGTAGCATCCTTTTTTCAAATTTACCTGTATCGTTTATCCTGCGTCCCGGGTTCCTCTAAATTCAGGGAATCCGGGATCCGGATTCGAAAAAAACATAATAGGAGAATTTACTTGATGCCTCACCGGGACGGCGTTATCAGCGCATGGACGCTTTGATACGCACCTCTATCACAGGCACATCTTTTAGCAACTCCACAACCTTTGAGGTATCGGTATCCCCGAAGTGATAGGGGTAGAGAATTTTCGGTTTGAAAGCTCTCGCCGCATCGGCCACCATTTCAGGTGTCATGGTGTACGGCAGATTCATGGGCAGAAATGCAACATTGATTCCCTTGAGCTCTTTCATCTCCGGTGTGTTTTCGGTGTCGCCCGCCACATAAACCCTTTTGTCACCAAAGGTTATCACATAGCCATTGCCGTTGCCTCTTGGATGAAAGGGAAAGTCTTCACTTCGCATGTGGACGAGATTATAAGCGGGAGTCGCCTCGATCTTCACTCCCTTGATTGTTCTGACGTCTCCGTTCTTCATAACGGTGCCGCCTTGAACCTGAGCAGAACAAGTTTCGGTCAATACCACTGCACTGTCTTCGCTACGAATTGACTGGAGGGCTTTGGGATCCAGATGGTCGCGATGCTCGTGGGTCAACAAAATGATATCAGCTTTGGGCATTTTGGAATAATCGGCCAGTCTGCTCCACGGATCAACATGGATCACCTTGCCATCAACAACAAACATCAGCGTACCATGGCCGATGAAAAAAACTTCCAAATCACCGGCGGATGTTTTTATGACATCCTTTTCAAACTCCTGTGCCAACGCCGCAAACGAAGAAAACGCGACCAACAAATTAACCAAAATAAATAATCCAGCCATGGGACACCTCCTTTGCCTGCCAAGGATCTCACTTGGCGTCATTTCCTTTTTTGGCGGTCCAGCAGGTCACGGACAGTTCGCGCCAGTTCACCCAAATCCAGAGGTTTCAGAGCAAATCCGGCAATACCCATTCTTCTTGCTTTATCCTTATCGATCCGGTCACTGTAACCGGTACACAGCAGGACGGGGATGCTCGGTTCTATTTTCATGAGTTCCTGTGCCAACCCGTCCCCGGCCATTCCGGGCATGGTCATATCGGTGATGACCAGATCGAACCGTTCAGGATGGGAGCGAAACAACGCCAATGCTTCAAATGGATCGGTCCTGGTTTCCACCTGATAGCCAAGGCGCTTCAATCGCTGCCGATTCAGACTGACCATAGCCTCTTCGTCGTCCACAAAAAGGATTCTTTCGTGCCCCAGGGGCAGAGCCCCGCTCATTCCGGGCTCCGGTGCACATTTCTGATCAACGGCCGGAAAGAGGATATCAAAAGTCGATCCTTCTCTCGGCTTGCTCTTCACTGAAAGAACGCCTTTATGGCCCTTTACGATGCCGTGCACCACCGCCAATCCCATGCCCGTTCCTTTGCCCACATCCTTGGTGGTGAAGTAGGGATCAAAGATCCGGTTCATTATTTCAGCTGCCATTCCGAAGCCTGTGTCTTTCACGGACAGTTTCACGTAGCGGCCGGGACGAACGTCCGGATATCGGGCCGCGGCCCTTCCATCCAGCAGATGGTTCGTCAGTGTAATTTTGAGAATTCCTCCCTCTTCCATGGCATGGGCCGCATTGGTGCAAAGGTTGATCAATACCTGGTGGATCTGGGTGGGATTTCCAAGGATGGTGTCCGCATCTGTTTGGATATCCTGCAAAATCTCTATGCTGGTGGGGATGGATGCCCGCAGTAATTTGAGGGATTCTTTGAGAATGTGCACAATTCTGAGAGGCTTTCGATTGGTCTCGGTTCGACGGCTGAAGCTGAGAATCTGCTGAACCACATCTTTTGCCCTGAAACAGGCATTGCGGACCTCTTCCAGGTTACGTCTGGCGGGATTCCATTCCGGAACATCATCCATGGCCAGTTCCGTGTTCCCCAGGATAATCCCCAGAATATTGTTGAAATCATGGGCAATACCGCCCGAAAGTGTACCGATGGCTTCCATTTTCTGGGCTTGCCGAAGTTGGGCTTCCAGTTTCTTTTTTTCCGTAATATCTCTCAAAAAATTAAGAGTGGCGGGCCTTCCTTCCCAGGCAATTAGAACCGTATTGAGTTCCACCGGTAATTCTTCCCCGGATTTGTTAATGATTCTGAAAGAATAGAGGCTGGGGATTTCTTCACCTTGCAGCCTTTTCCGGTACCTTTCAAACACCATATCTCTGTCTTCAGGATGAATAATGTCAACAAATGGAATTTGAGCCAATTCTTCCGCAGTGTATCCGGTCATTTTTTCAGCTTTAGGGTTGGTGAATTTTAAGCTGCTATCCTGGGCGATAAAGATGGCATCCGTTGCATTTTCGACCAACAGGCGATATTTCTCTTCACTCTCCCGCAACGCTGCTTTGGCCTGCTGACGCTGGTCTTTTAAAGACTGCTTTTCAATGACGGCCAAAATGGTTTGCGGCAGTCTACGGATATGCGCAGTTCGTTTGATCACATAATCGGATGCACCCTGTTTAAGGGCCTTTACCGCTATTTCCTCAGAACCGGTTCCCGTGACAATAATGACCGGCAAATTTGCATCAATTGACCGAACCGTTTCAAGAACCTGAAGTCCCTCGAACCCCGCAATATTAAAATCACTTAACACCACATCAAAATCGTGGGTCTGCAACAGTGTTTCAAATTCCACCCTGTTGGAAGCTTCCAAAACCTCGAATCCGCCGTGCTCCCTTTCAAGGGCATCCTTCACCAGTTCACGATCCAGTTCGTAATCATCGATATAGAGGATTTTGATTTTATCGCTCATGGGTTGTTGCTTCCTCGTCTTGAATCAATTCAACGGCGGTTTGATGTTTAATGTGAGCCAGTATTCAGACACCTGTTTGACGACTTTCAGGAAATTATCAAAGGAAACCGGTTTGACCAGATAGCTGTTGGCCCCGTTGTCGTAACTCATGGCCCTGTCCCCCTCATCCTTTGAAGAGGTGAGGATGATGACCGGCAGGCGTTTTAGCTTTTCCGTGCTTTTAATCTTTTTAAGGACTTCATGTCCATCAACGCATGGCATATTCAGATCCAGAAGCACAATGTCGGGCAAGGGGTATTCTTTGCGATTGGCAAACTCTCCTTCTCCGAACATGTATTGAAGGGCCTCCTTCCCATTCCTGGCGACCTGAATTTTATTATCGAGCCGGGCCTCTTTAAACGCGTCCAGAATCAGCTCGACGTCCATGGCATTATCTTCAACCAACAGTATTGAGGCAGGTTTTATCATGGGTGTGCCCTTTCCAATCATGCGGTCATCGGTTTTAACAGGTTTATTTTAAAAGCGCTTCCCTTACCCGGCGCTGACTCAACCCGAATCTCGCCATCCATCATTTGCAGGGCTTTCTTTGTAGCGGCCAGCCCGATACCGGTTCCGGGATAATCGGTCTGGCTGTGAAGCCGCTGAAACATCTTGAATATCTTCTCTTGATATTCAGGCTCGATGCCGATTCCGTTGTCGCTGATGGACAGCACCACGAATCGGTCCAATATTTCATATGCCACATTTATCACCGGGGTTTCATCCGGTTTATGATATTTTATGGCATTATCGAGCAAATTGATAACGATGTTGACCAACAGTGCTGAATCACCTTGAACAACCGGCAGATCTTTGGGAATCCCAATTCGGGTGTTTGTCTTTTCTATTTCATCCCCGAGCGTCTCAATGACGGCTTCAAAAACATCAGCCAGCGACACCGCTTCTTGTTTTATGGATTTTCGCCCCAACCGTGAGAACTCGAGCAGGTCATCAATCAAATTCCCCATCTGCCGGCTCGCTTTGATGATATTATCGAAATAGTGCCGGCCCTCCTCGTTTAAAGACGCTTTGTACCTGCGATCGATGATTTCTGCAAAACCACTGATGGAGCGGAGCGGTGCACGCAGGTCGTGGGAAACTGAATAGACGAAATCCTCGAGCTCTTCATTGGTTGCTTCAAGTTGTTTGGTTCTCTCAATTACCCGTTGCTCAAGCACTTTGTTCAATCTTCTGATTTCTTCCTCGGCCATATGCCGTTCCGACTCATCCCGGTACACGGCAACGATTTCATTGGAAGGGAGCCTGAAAACCGTATTGTCGACCCACTCTAGAATTCGATCGTCTTTGTATAAGGTTATGGGTCGTTTTTCGGTTTTGCCGGTGCGGTAAACCCGCTTCATCACATCAAACAAGCCCATTTCCGTTACGCCCGGAAAGACTTCCGTAATCCTTTTTCCGACAATGCGGTTTTTCTCGACCTTGGACAGGGCTTCCCCCGAGGCATTCAAATCCACAAACAGAAAATTCTCTCCGTCATTTTCAGACCGGTATATGGCGACACCGTCATACATATTTTCGAAAAGGGATCGAAATCTTGCCTCGTTTTCGAGCAAGGCATTTTGTGCCACCTGCCGTTCGGTAATGTCAATCCAGTTGAGAACAACGTTTGTCAGTTCCCCTTCCGGACTGAAAATGGGAAACATGGTCGCGTCAATGCTGACCGATTTGGAACCTTTTAAGTCAAGTGAAGAGATATCATTGCCGTCCCAGTCACAGGTGAAACTGATGGACTCACCCTCTTCGAATACAGTGCGGATCAGCGGCATCAACCCCTGCCTTTCTACAACCGGATCTTGAAGCACATTGTATTTGCCGACCAGTTGCTCATCGGTCAGGTTCAGGAATTTCTTCAAGGCCGGGTTTGCAATCTGCAATGTACCTTCCGCATCGGATATCCAGGTTGCAAATGGACTTTGAACGATGACATTGCTAAGGAATGATTCCCTGGCTTCCAACGCCTGTTCGGCTTGTTTGAGCTTCGCTATTTCAAGTGATTTGCTTTCCTGACGCTCATTTTGAATCTGAGTCTTTTCAACGATCTCGCCGATCAATCTTGCCCAGGATTTCAATCGTTTTTTGGCCAGATTCACCAAGAATTTCTGTCGGGGCTCATAGGACCCTGCCACTTCCTTCAGTATTTTCGCATCTACCCCAAAGGTCTCAGCCAGTTGATTCAGCTTTTCAGGATCCGTGGGTGGATCACCGTAGCCGATATTGATAACACCCACGACCCGTTCCAGGGAAAAAATCGGTTCCGCATATAAATGAATCCCGCCCACGCACTCAATATCCGTGCTTCGGCCCGTTTCAATGGCGACTTTTGCCGAATCGTTCCAGCAGTTTTCGTGGCAGAGCCACTTTCCGCAATTCAGGGCCTCCAGGTTGTCGTCGGTTCCGCAGAGATCACGGGCGGTGGCGTCCATATACCGGCACCATCCCGAAGAGAACATGCCGAAGGCATAGTCCCCGTTTGCTTCATAGATGGCCACGGAGGTCTCCAGAAGATCAATGGCGTCTTCGGCGATCTGATTGAGAGTATCTTGTCCTACCGAATCCATGATCAAGCGGGAGGTATTCAGTTCGGTGACATCGCCATAGGGGGGAGCGTATGTGTTCATCAGAAAGGCCTTAAAAACTTCGGGTTCATAAGGGCCTCGGGAAATCAGAGGAGTAAATTATTAAGTTTCACTAAAATGCCTTCAAATGTCAAGCATCCAAAGAGATTATTACCGATGAAAAACCCCCTTTAAACACTTTTCCCCAACGCCTCCTCACGTTTATTTTCTCCTCTTGCCTCAATCCAATGCATCACCGCGGGAAGGAGAAAAAGCGTCAGCAAGGTGGAGGAAGCCAGACCGAAGACCACCACGATGGAAAGGGGCCGTTGGACTTCGGAGCCGATGCCCCGGGAGAGCAGCAGCGGCAGAAGCCCCAGGATGGTGGTGGCGGCGGTCATGAGCACCGGCCGCAGCCGCAGCATTCCCCCTTCCAAAATGGCTTCCAAAGGGTTTCGGCCCGTCACCATCAACTGGTCGATGGTGCTGACGAGGACCACGCCGTTTTGAACGGCAATGCCGAACAGGGCGATAAACCCCACTGCCGCGGGAACGGAAAGATACTCTCCCATCATATAGAGGCCGATGATGCCGCCGGTGAGGGCCAATGGTACATTGAGAATGATCAGAAATGCGTGTTTAAAGGTGCCGAATGTCATCCAGAGCATGATAAACACGGTAAAAATCACAATGGGCACAATCACCATGAGCCGGCCCACGGCCCGCTGCTGGTTTTCAAACTGCCCGCCGTACTGCACCGTGTAACCCGGGGGCAGTACGACCTTTTGGGCGATCCGTTCCTGAATCTCCTTAAACACATTTCCCAGGTCCCTGCCCCGGATATTCCCGTACACGATCCAGCGGCGCTGGTTGTTTTCACGGCTGATCTGCATGGGTCCCGTTACCTGCCGGATCGCGGCCACCCGGGAAAGGGGGATCAACGACCCGTCCTCCGTGTGAACCAGCAGTTCCCCCAGTGCCGCCGGTGTCATCCGGAAAGAGGCCTGGTACCGCAGGTGAATATCGAACCGCCGCGTGTTGAGATAGATATTGTCGATGGCCTCTCCCCCCACGGCCAGTTCCACGATTTCAAGGATTTGCCCCACCGTAATGCCGTAGCGTGCACAATTTTGGCGATCCGCAACCACCTGTACCTGGGGCTGGCCCAACGCCTGCTCCGTGTTCAGGTCCACCAGCCCCGGAACGTTCTCAATGGCTTCCTTGATTTCAAAGGCCTTCTCTTTGAGCACCGCCAGATCTTCCCCGAATACCTTAATGGCCAGCTGGGCCTTGATTCCCGACAGAAGTTCGTCAAAAGCATTCTGAATGGGTTGGGTGAAATTGAGCTTCACGCCTTTGTAGACGGAAAGGTCCCGATTCAAGGCCCGAACCAGTCCCTTCTTATTTGTTTTGTCAGGCCATTCTTTAGAGGGTTTCAGCTCCACATGGATCTCCGCATAATTGACCGGATGGGGGTGACTGCCCGCTTCGGGTCGCCCGATACGGGAAACGGTCTCGGACACCTCCTTACGGGCCATGATTGTGCGTTCCATTCTCATGACGGTTTCGGTGGCCTTTTCAAGGGATATGGAGGGCGCCATGGTGACGCCGATCATGATGGAGCCTTCCTCCAGGGTGGGAATGAATTCCGTTCCGATCAGGGGCAAAATGCCGAGGCTTGAAAGAAATATCGCCAGGCTCACACCCATCACCGAATATTTCTTTCGAAGGGCGTAAAGGAGCATGGGGCGGTACACCCGTTTTAGAAACCTTGTGAGCCGGAACTCCGCTTTATCCTCTTTCTTGAGCAGAAGAGAGGAAAGAGCCGGGGCCACAAAAAGCGCGCTCAGAATCGATCCGAAAAGCGCGAAACAGATGGTGAAGGCCATGGGGGTGAACATTTTCCCTTCCACATCCTGAAGGGAAAAAATGGGCAGGAAGACAATGATGATGATGGCGATGGAAAAGAGGATGGGCCGGCTCACTTCCCGGGTCGCCTTCAGTACCGTCTCCATTCGGCCCGCGTGGGTCACGTTTTTGCTATTCAGATGGCGGTGGATGTTTTCCACCATTACGATGGCGCCGTCCGCCAGCATGCCGATGCCGATGGCAATCCCGCCAAGGCTCATGAGGTTGGCGGAAATCCCGTACAGGCGCATAAAAATGATGGAGATGAAGGCGCAGATGGGAAGGGACAACGCTACGATAAAGGCGGAACGCAGGTTACCCAGGAAAACCAGAAGAATTGCCATGACCAGCAACGCCCCCTGAACCAGGGCCTTCTTAATGGTCCATGTGGCCTGTTTCACCAGTTCGGCCTGCTCGTAATAGGGATGAAGGGTTACCCCGGGCGGCAACGATTTTTCAACCGCTTCCACCTTTCGGTAAAGATCTTGAATGACCTTTGAACTGTTTTCGCCGAAGAGTTTGAGCACAATGCCCGAAACCACTTCCTCGGTCCCGTTGTGGGTGACCACACCCCTGCGAACCCCGTTGCCGTAACCCACCCGGGCCACATCCTCGACCCGGACGGGAACCCCCTCTACCACCTTGATGGGGATTTTTCGAATCTCCTCAAGGTCTTTTAAAAGCCCGATGCCCCTCACCAGGTGTTCCTCGCTTCCCAGCACGAGAAACTGCCCGCCGGCGTTTCGGTTGTTTTCCCGCACCGCCGCGACCATATCCTCAAGACCGATGCCGTATTTCTGAAGGGCCCGGGGATCCACCTGAATCTGGAATTGCAGCACGTGCCCTCCCATGGAAAGGATGTCGGTGACGCCGGGAACGGTACGAAGCTGAAATTTAACCACCCAGTCGTTGATTTCCCGCAAATAGGCTCCGGGATCCTTTCCATGGGTGTCAACGCCTTTGTCCAGGGTCAGATAATAGATGAAAACCTGCCCGAGCCCGGTGGATATTGGCCCCAAACGCGGCGGTTCCTCCATATGGGGTAATTCGGATGTGGCGGCGGAAAGTCTTTCGCCCACCAGTTGTCGCGCGAAATAGATATCCACGTCGTCTTCGAAATAGACGTAAACGACCGCCATACCGAATGCGGAGGTGGACTTGATTTGGGTCACGTGGGGAAGGCCGTTCATGGCCGATTCGATGGGATAGGCGATTAACCGTTCCACCTCTTCCGGCGCCATGCCGTGGGCTTCGGCAAAAACAGGTACCATGATGGGCGAAATGTCCGGAAAGGCTTCCACCGGCATTCTCTGGTATTCCCAAACGCCGAAAGCCAGAATCCCCACCACGGCCAGAAGGATCATTGCGCGGACTTTGAGGGCCCCTTCAACCAGTTTATTGATCATGATTTTTCTCCGTCAATGAGGATCAGTGCCCATGCCCCGCGTGGCTGTCCATGCCGTCGGTCATCAGCGTGGCCTTCAGTTCAAAAGACCCGTCGGTCACAATCTCATCCCCTATAGAGAGCCCCCCGGTAATTTCCACATGGGTTTCATCGGACCGCCCCGTTGTCACAACCCTTTCCTCAAACCCTTCCTCGCCGGGGACGAATACCACGGATTTACCCCCCATCTGCTGAACCGCCTTTTTGGGGATCAGGAGGGGAATCCGTTTTTCACCCGCCGCGACCCGAGCCGTAACAAAAAGTCCGGGGCGCCATTCCCCATTGGGATTGGAAAGGGTCACACGCCCACTCGCCGTGCGCGTCTGTCTCCCCACAAGGGGACCGATAAACGTCAGAGTGCCCGTGGCCTCGGGCAGAGGGTCGTCACTGCGAATGTGAACGGTCATACCCTTTTTTAAATAGGGGAGTTGTTTCTGAAGCAGATTGATCTTCACCCAGACCGTTTTCATGTCCGCAACCCGGTATACCGCATCGGTGCTCTCCACCATTTCCCCCAAAGTGAGGTTTTTTTGAAGTACCTGGCCTTCCAGGGGAGAGACGATCTCATAACGTGTCAGGGAGTCATCCGCTTTTTGAGGGAACCGGTCAACGACAGTCTTGGACAATCCCAGGGCCATGAGCTTCTGCCGGGTTGATCGGACCGCAATTCTGGCCGCTGACAACGCCATCTTCGATTCCAGGTAGTCGGTCTCGGGGGTTATTTTCTTTCTCCACAAGGATGCTTCCCGCTCGAAGTTTTTCCTGGCCAAAACCAGCCGCTCCCGGGCCGCCAGATATAAAGTGCCCGCGTCGGCCAGTTCACGGCTTTCCAGAACGGCCATCACTTCGCCCTTTTGCACCCGGTCCCCCTCTCTTTTTCTGATTTCTTTCACATAACCCGAGACATAGGGGGTTACCAGGGCCTGCGCATCATCGTTGAGGATAATCTCACCGGGCAAGGTTAAAACCGTTTGCACGGTTCCCGGGCCCGCTTTGACCGTTACAATTCCCAAGGCCCGGATCTGATCCTCGGTTAACGGAATATGACCATTTTCTTCCCGATGGGATTCGGAAGATTGATGGGAATCTTTCCCATGAAAGCCTTCTCCCTGTTCCGACTCATGGCCCGGTTCCTCCTGATGGGCCTCATGTTTTTCTTCGGCGTGGGCTTCTTCTCCTATCATCTGGCTCCTTCCTGAAAAAGATTCCACGTTTCGACCGAAATAAAACGCGCCAAGGGCCACCGGAACCGCCACAACCATACAGATCAAAACCGTTTTCATTGCTTTCACTGGCCAACTCCTTTTTTTTCATTTTCATCCGCCGAAACCAGCACCCCCATATCGAGACCGATAAGCCGCTCCACCCGGGTACGGGCTTTCTGGTATGCGAACAGGGCGTTGAGGTGGCGCAAATTAACCGAAACCAGGGTCCTTTGAGCGTCCAGAAGCGTCAGATAGTCAAATTTTCCCTGGCGAAACCCTTCTTTGGAAACCTTGAAAGCATCTTGGGCACGCGGCAGGACATGGGTCGAAAGATCGGTGGCTTCCATATGGGCCCTCGAGAGTTCCTGGTAGGTTTCCGCCAGATGGTTGGCCACCCTCAGCCGTACGGCGCGGGACTCTTCCTTTGATTTGGCGAGCCTCTCCCTGGCCTCCAGGGCCGCACCCTGATTACGATCAAAAATGGGGATGGGAATGGAAACCCCCATGACAAAGGCCGTATCATCCACTTCGTTGTAGTGTTTTGCGCCCACGCGCACGGTCAAATCCGGAATCCCCCTGGCCTCTTCCAAATCGACACCGGCACGGTGTTGTTCCACCGAGGCGGCCCATCGTCCCACATCCGGGTTTCCGGAAACCATGCCTTGAAAAGCTTCCAGTGAGGGGATGGGAAGCAGATGACCCAAACGGCCACTCGCTTCGCTGAAGGTGGGAATCGTCCCTCCCCAGGTGCCGGAGAGTTTTCTTCTGGCCACTTTCAGGTCAAATTGAGCGTGCTTCACATCAATGAGGCTTGCGGAACGATCCACCTCGGCCTTGATCTCTTCCATGGGGGAAATTTTTCCGGCCTTTACCCGCTCCGAGGTGGTTTGAAGCACCTGGTCGGCCAATTGCAGCAACTTCCGCATGAGGCCCAGACGCTCCTGGGCAAATAGCACATTCATGAAGGCCAACCTTGCTCGGGCCACTACGTCGGCGCGGGTCACCTCATAATCCCATTGGGCCAGATCTCGACCGCGCGCCGCGTAAGTACTTCTTTTGGCCCGTTTCCCGCCCAGTTCAATCAACTGGCTCAGTTCAACCTTGGTCTCGACGCCATCAAAACTGTTGTACGCCCCTGAACCGGCAAAATTCTCCGTTTCAGCCTCAATTTCAGGGTTGGGAAGCAGTCCCGCCTGAAGGACGCGGCCGTCCATGGCCCGCCTTTCCCATCGGGAGGCGTTTAAAACAGGGTTGTGTTTAACGGCCAGGTCAATGGCTTTTTGAAGGGTAACGGGATTTCCCTTGAAATCAAAACCCTTTGAAGGGACTTCCGCCCGAACCTTGGGATGAAAAGAGGCAACAAAAAGAAACAACAGTGAAATCCGGAGCCATTGGGGTCTCCGAAAGGGTATGGAATACATGGATCATCTCTCCGTTATGAATGGCGGACAGCTCAAAAAACATAAAGGGCCTAAAAAAAAACGGTTTGGAATGAGAAGAGATGATCAAATGATCAAAATGGTAGTGGTGGTAAGAGCGGGATCAAGGAAAACAAAAGACGGGTCATAAAAAGGATAGCCACCTCGGCTGCCGGCAGTCGAATACGTCGCGAACCCTCCGCTGTGAAGCAGAGCGGGTGAAAGCATGTTCAAAGGGCGTTTGAAAGAAGTCTGCGTATTGCTGATGGTTTCCAGATCCAGGGAAAAATGCCATCGCTCTTCATCTGTGGTCACACGGCTAAGTCCTGCTCTAGTTTCATCGCAGGGCTGTCCCTCTAATTGACCATAATGAAGGTGAACCACTCTTTCGCCGCCACCCCCGTGAACGCAAACCAGCATGTTACGAAAGGGAACATTCCCCAAAATAACGCACATCACCAGTAGAATAACCATTACCGCTGCCAGCCGGTTTTTCATGATAGACTTCTCAGAAAATATAGAAATTTAATCAAAGTTATTATTTTTCTAAAAATAGTCAAGGCGTGAATCACTTCTTTAACACACATTTTAAAGGGGTATATTTCCAGTCGATATCAGCAAAACCCTTCAGGAAACGCTGCAACGGTTTCTGATGTTTTCCGGGGACAATTCATCCCGTTCCATATTCAGCTGGAGCATGACAATTGCCGTTACCACCATGGCGCCTCCGGCAATCTGCAGGGGCTGAAGCGATTCACCTAAGAAAAGGTAGGCAAACACACCCGCTGAAATCGGTTCCAGGGTGGCGGTAATAGACGCCCTTGTGGAACGGACATAGTTTACGCCCACAAAAAAGAGGCCAAAGAGGCCGAAACCAGACCTCAAAAACAATGGCCAGGAGTACGGTGCAAACCGTCACCCGCAGTTGCACCAGCTGGAAAGGAGTCACACCGCTGTTGAAGAGGGTCTTTCCCGCTGTTCCGGAAGAAGCACACATGACGGCTGCAACACAACACAAAGATACCTTTCATGGAACGAAGCGTCTCAAAGTTTTTCCTCCGATCGAGGCAGGTTGACAATAAAACTGGAACCTTCCTTCAATCGACTTCTCACATGAACCGTGCCCCCGTGCGCCTCCACAATGGCTTTGACAAAACTGAGACCCAGTCCAAGGCCACGCCTGGAGCGGCTGAGATCTCCCCGGTACAACCGTTCCCAGATTCTGGGGATTTCGTTTTCCGCAATCCCCACCCCTTCATCGGTTACTGTAATCACCACGTTCGGGCCTTTTGCAGCGGATTCAATGTTCACCTTTCCGCCCTTTTCACTATATTTTAGAGCATTGTCCAAGAGGTTTGCCAAGACCTGCTGCAGCCGCGTTCGATCAGCCCATATCATGAGGTTGTCGTCTAATTTCAACACCACCTTCGTATCCTGCTCTTCCGCCACAATCCCGTAGAGGTCGACCACGTCCTGAATGACATGGGAAACACTGAGCAGGTCCCGGTTCAGACGCATTGCACCCGTTTCCGCCTCTGCCACGTCCATGAGCGTATTGAGCATGGTGAGTACCCTCTCCGACTCTTCCATGCAGTCTCCCAGCGCTTCACGGCAGGCTTCGCGATTGTTGTCGTCCTGAAGGGCGAATTCCGCCACACCCCGTAAGCGCGTCATGGGGGTCCGCAGATCGTGAGCCACATTGTCCAGAGAATTGTGCATGGCCTGAATAAGTGAATCGTTTTTGTCCAGCATCCGGTTGAACAATCCCACCAGTTCATCCAGCTCTCCCCTTTCTTTGCGAACCGGAACGCGCAGGCTCATCTTTCCGGTCTTCAAAATACTTTTGACGGTTTCAATGAGGCTCCGAATCGGTTTAATGGCGCGAAAGGTGACCATGCTTCCGCCAATGACACCCAGTAAAAGGATGGGAATCATGAAGATCAGAAAGACGGTTCTGAAATAGGAAAGGAGTTCGCGACTTCGCGCCGAGCTCTTTCCCACCTGCAGGGTGACGCCGCCGGGCAAAGATGCCATCCCCACCGTCCAGGCACCTTTGTGCGAGGCGTCTTCAAGGGAGAGCCAGAAGTCCTTCTTCCCTGGTTGCATTCCCTTCAGACGGCGCGGGTCGAGCCCTTCGAACCCGTGGGGAAACTTCAAAAAGAGGACCTGGTTCAGCGGTCCCACAATGCGAACGAAAAAAATGTCTCCCTGTGGGTTGGCCTGTTGGTCAAAACGCGCTTTCAGTGCACGAACTCCCCCTTCCTCAAACCAGGCACGGTATTCCTGAATGCGGTCCCGCACAATTTCCTTTTCACGCTGCTCAGCCAGGTTGTCGATGACATAGTAGGCCACCAGAAAAAGCCCGCCAGAGGCGATGACAAAGAAGAGCGCATATAGCAGGCTCAACTTGAGGCTGAATGTGAGACCGACCTTGCTACTGCTCTTTGAGGACATAACCCATCCCGCGTACCGTGTGGATCAGTTTTTTGTCAAAATCCTTATCAACCTTGTTTCGCACACGACAGACCAGCACATCCACCACGTTGGTCTGAGGATCAAAACTGTAGTCGTAAACATGCTCCAGAATGGACGTTTTGGAGACGATACGACCCTTGTTGCGAACCAGATGCTCCAGAAGCGCAAACTCTCTGGCGGGCAGGGTGATTTCCTCTCCTCCACGTTTGACCTCCCTGGTAAGCAGGTCAAGTGTCAGGTCCCCGGCACTCAAGGCTGAAGGTTCCGCTACCCGGGTTGATCTGCGAATGAGCGCATGAATACGGGCCAGGAGTTCGGAAAATGAAAACGGCTTGGTCATATAGTCATCTCCACCGGTCTGCAATCCTCTTACGCGATCATCCACCGACCGCTTTGCGCTGAGGATGATCACCGGCGTCGTGATCTTTTTCTCACGAAGTTTTTCGATGAGGGTCAAGCCGTCAAGCCCCGGCAGCATAATGTCCACCACAGCCGCATCATAGGGCTCCGTCTCGCCCAGATGAAGCCCATCGACGCCATCATGGGCCACATCCACGGCAAACCCGGCTTCCTTAAAACCATTGGCGACGAAGGATGCAATTTTCGGATCATCTTCAACAACTAAAATTCTCATCAAACGGTTCCTCCAGCATGATGTTCTTTCATAACCCTAAAGCGATTCCGTTTACAAGAAAGCATCACCTTATTCTTTTAAAATTCTGTACAGCGCCTTTTAATGATGCCGCGTTTTGTCTTATGGTCAAAATGGTGCCCTGTTCCACGGTCACCATTGATTGGGTATGCGTCTGTTTCTGATCTTATCTATTAGATTGAACTTCATCGGGTGGATTGTACACCATCAGGAGAGGTTCAGTAAAGGTGGGAAAACAGTGAAGTAACGATTGATATAATGTATTTATGGTGGCGGCAACACCAAAAAAAGAGGCGCTTTTTCAAATTTGAAAAAACGCCCCGGATTGGTCAAAAAAAATTATTCTGGCTACATTACCTTCACATTTGCGGCCGCGGGACCCTTCTGCCCTTCTTCAATATCAAAAGAGACCTGGTCTCCCTCATTCAGGGATTTAAACCCTTCCATGAGAATAGCTGAGTGATGGACAAATACATCCGGGCCATCTTCCTGCTCAATAAAACCAAAACCTTTTTGATCGCTGAACCATTTTACAGTTCCATTCGCCATAGTGACATCTCCTTTTCTTTCTGAAAAATCCACACGACCTACTTGTGGCTGCCACTTTGAAAATGGAATTTCGTTCAAAAACGAAGCCAGTCCACGAGCTAGGAGCGGAAAATTGATATTGGAGAGGAACCTAGCATGATTTCCAAAAAAATCAAGCCTTTTTTCACCAAATTTTTGTTTACACTGCATTTTTTCGAAACATTTTTCTTATACCTCACACCAGAGCTCACACAGGCGCACGATCACTTCTGAAGCTTTCTCAAGGGCAACCCTTGGAATCCATTCGGTTTTTGAGTGAACCCGCATGGCACCGGTAAAGATATTCGGTGTGGGAACGCCCATAAAACAGAGCCTGGCGCCATCTGTGCCGCCACGAATGGGATTTTCCCTAACAGCGACACCGGTAAGCGCAATGGCTCTCCTGGCTTTATCTACTACTTCCGGAAGCCGGCGCAAAACCTCATTCATATTTTTGTACTGATTTTTTGCGTCCATATTGATTTCAAGGCCGCCATAGCGGCGTTCAAATAACTGTGCCAGTTTCTTGAGATAGTCCATTCGGCGCAGATTGACTGATGTATCGAAATCCCGAATGATGAGTTTAACCATGGCGCTGTTTTCATCACCTTCTATTCGGGTGACATGATAGAACCCC
>JAJDOH010000016.1 GCA_022340265.1 Deltaproteobacteria bacterium
CTTGTGGGGCTGGGCATGGGAAAAATGCTCATTGGAAAAGTGGTGGCTTATCTGGAAGATGAAAACAAAAAACTTAAAGATTTTATTACGCTGAGTCCGATCCCAGGGTTTTGGAAACGGTATTTGAGGCCCCTGCTCCAAGGAGATGAACGGATTTCCCTTAATCAGGATGACATCATGGGGTATTTTTCCAAAAGAGCCGTCGCCAGGATAGTAAAACGGATTGAGGATAACAGAACAGGTTCAGCGGAATTTTGCACGGCACTCCTCGCTATTTTGAGTGACGCATCCTGGGTTCAAGACGAAGCGTTGACGAAAGACCTGAAAATCCCCCTTTGCAAAATCGCCTACCATTATATCGCCGAAGAAAAAACGCCCCGGGGTAAGCCCCTGGATCCCGTTGCCGGTTTTCACCTGGCAAATGGCGCCGCCGTATCTGAAAAAAACGTGCATTTTCTGGCCAACCCTTCCCAAAAGGGCCTGCAAGAATCCTGCGGGATTATGGTCAATTATATTTACACTTCCAGCTGGCTGGGACAGATCCGGCGATCCTTGGGATGGTTCGACCGTCTGGAAATCAGGGGACTTTTTGAGAAAACCCCTTGAGATCAGGGTCCTTGTTTTTATCTTGACAATCAATTGAACCATTGGTATTCAGTTACATTGTAGCTAAATCATAGCCATCGAAGGCTTTCCACCTTAAGCTCGAAAATCAACAACAACTGCTGGTTCAGGAGAAACACTTCAAGGAGGTCATACCATGGGTATCATATCGGAACTGATTGAGATTGTCGGCCGGGAAAACGTTTTTGACGATCGCGTCGAATGTCTGAGTAATTCTCGAGATCTTTCCGTACATGAAGGAATCCCTGATGTGGTTGTTTTTGCCTATACCACGGAACAGGTTTCCGCCATTATGCGGCTGGCCAATGAAAACAAGGTGCCGGTGACCGTGCAGGGTTCGGGAACCGCCACCACCGGTGCATCTTTACCCGTGGAAGGAGGCATCCTCCTGGATCTCCACCGCATGAACAAGATTCTTGAAATCGACAAGGACAACTTCTATGCCCGGGTGGAACCGGGCGTTATCTGCGTGCAGTTGAATACGGAACTGGGCAAACAGAACCTTATGTTTCCCCCCAACCCGGGCAGCGAGGCCATCGCCACCATCGGAGGCATGATGTCCACCAACGCCAGCGGCCACCGGGCAGTCAAATATGGTACCACCAGGGATTACGTCAAGGACCTAACAGTGGTCCTGGCCGATGGTACCGTCATTCAGACGGGATTCAAGACACCCAAGAGTTCTTTTGGCTATGATCTCAACCGGGTCTTTACCAGTGCGGAGGGAACCCTGGGTGTCATCACGGAAATAACCGTGAAGATCCAGATCCTGCCCGAATGCAGCGCCCTGGCCCTGGCCGTTTTCGACGACCTGTTTGCGGCCGGTGCGGCCGTCACCGCTATCATCGGGTCGGGCATTCAGCTAACCGCCTGTGAAATTCTCGACAAGTACAGCCTCAAAGTGGTGGAAAAGGCCATTGAACGAGATATTACCGGCATCGAGGCCATGCTGATTATCGAGAGCGACGGTTCAAAGGAAGCGGTCAAGAAAGACATGGAACGGATCAACGAAATCTGCCAAGGCCATCACGTCAAGGATTTTACCTGGTCCGATGATCCGGCAAAAGCCGGGGAAATCATGGAGGCCCGCGGAAAACTGGTGCCGACACTTTCCCGCATCAAACCGGGAAACCGGCTCGTGGCCATTTCAGAAGACCTGGGGATCCCACCCACCAAAATTCCGGAAGTCATCAAGCGCGCCCAGGAAATATCCAAGAAGTATGATCTGCTTATGACAACCTTTGGCCACATTGGTGATGGAAACGTGCACACCACCATGGTCACCGACATGCGAAGCAAGGAAGAGTGGGCCCGACTAAGACCGGCTGCCGACGAGCTGGCAAATCTGGCCCTTGAAATGGGAGGCACCATCACCGCGGAACACGGAACCGGCCTGGCCCGGGCTCCCTACATTGAAAAACAGCTGGGACCGGCACTGGATGTCATGCGATCCATCAAAAAAGCCCTGGATCCGAACAATATTCTGAACCCGGGGAAAATGGGCCTCGAAAAAAAGAAGTACGATATTTACGATTATTTCGCCTTTCAACCGCTCATCGATCACCCCGAAGGCGTCAATTCTTTCGGGGAGCGTATTGACAATGAACTGCTGGCCTGTATCTGCTGCGGTTTTTGCCGGCTGGGATGCCCCACTTTCAGTATCACGCATCGTGAAAGCAAAAACGCCAGAGGCCGGAATGTGCTGGCCTTCAATTACTTAAACGGGACCGTTGAGCCTTCCAAGGAGTTCGTTGAATCCTTTTACACCTGCGCCACCTGCCAGTCCTGCACCTATTTCTGCCCGGCCCAGGTGAAAGTGGATGAAATTGTCGAAGGTGTCCGGGAAAAACTTTACAAGGAGGGCCTGACCCCCGAACCGGTCCTCGCGGTCCAGGACAACATCAGCAAAACCGGAAACGTCTATGCCAGCGCTAAAGAAGACCGGATCGACATCTACCCGCCGGCCCTCAAGAAACTGGCACTGGATGCGCAGTTGAAACCTCAGGCCGAAACCCTTCTGTTCATGGGTTGCGTGCCCAGCTACCTGGATATGAAAATGGTGCCCAGCCTGATCAAGCCGCTTGACGCGGCGGGAGTGGATTACACCACGCTGGCCACCAACGAAGGCTGCTGTGGATTTCCGCTGTTTTTGATGGGGGATCGCGAAGGATTCAAAGCCAATGGAGAAAAGCTGATGGAAAAGATCAAAGCCACAGGCGCGAAAGAACTGGTGACGCCCTGTGCGGGCTGTTACAAGACCTTTGCCAAGCTGTATCCGGAAATCGGCGACTTGGGTATCGACATCTATCATTCAGTCCATTATCTGGAAAAACTTATAACGGACGGTCGCATCAAACTGAAAGGAGACCTGGGTAAAAAGGTGACGTATCACGATCCCTGTGATCTGGGCCGGGCATTCAAGATTTTTGAAGAACCGCGTAATATTTTGAAGCATGTTCCGGGCCTGGAATATGTGGAAATGGGCCGCAACCGTCTTCAGGCACGCTGCTGCGGAGCCGGCGGCGGCATTCAGGCCAATGATCCGGAGTTGGCAGTGGCCATCGCTGCGGAGCGGGTTCGGGATGCCATGGCGGTTGGAGCGGAAATCATTGTCTCCGGCTGCGCTGCCTGCAAAGACAACTTGAAAAAAGGCGTCAAGGCCATCCCCAAAAAAGAACGTGGCAAAATGAAAGTGATGGATATTACCGAAATGGTGGCCAAGTCGCTGGACGCATGAGGAGAGGAAACACATGACAGAACAAAACAAAGCCCCATTTAAGAAAATCGCTGCGGCCAAAGCATGTAAGAAACTCATGGCCGACCATTTTTATGAACTGGATGAGGCTTCCAAGACCGGTTCCAGAAAAATCGCATGGTGTACCAGTGTGGGGCCTGCGGAACTGCTCAGGGGACTGGGATTTCTGGTTTATTTTCCAGAGAATCACGGCGCCATGCTGGGGGCTACGCGCATGGCCACCGATCTGATCCCTTACGCCAATGCTTTAGGGTACTCGCCCGATATCTGCTCTTATCTCACATGCGATGTGGGCAGTTACCTGCAGAAAAAAAGTCCGCTTACCATGGCATACAACATTGAATCGGTTCCCAAACCTGACGTGCTGGTATTCAACACCAACCAGTGCCGTGACGTTCAGGACTGGTTTTCCTGGTATGCCAGAGAACTGGACGTACCGCTGGTGGGAGTCCACACCCATCGGGACATCGGTGCAATCGGTTCGGTGCAAATACAGGATATCGCCAGCCAAATAGAAAGTCTGGTACCTGAACTTGAAACAATAGCCGGTGAAAAACTGGACATGGACCGGCTCAAAGAGACCGTTGCCTACTCCAAACGAACCTCCGAGCTCTGGCGGGCCTGTTTGGAATCGGCCAGCGCCATACCCTCTCCCTGGACTTTTTTTGATGCCACCATCCATATGGGTCCGGCCGTGGTGGCCCGTGGAACCCGCGAAGCGGTGGACTATTATGAACTTCTGCTGCCGGAACTGCAGCAACGGATCAAGGACGGCGTTGCTGCCGTGGAAGGCGAGAAGCACCGGCTCTACTGGGAAGGCATGCCCATCTGGGGCAAATTGCGGCCCCTGTCGGATCAATTCGCATCCTTTAAAACCTGCGTGGTGGCATCCACTTACTGTAACAGCTGGATATTTGACCAGCTGGATCCGCGAGCCCCCTTTGAAAGTATGGGCAGGGCTTATACGGAGCTTTTTATTGTCCGGGATGAGCCTTTCAAGGAGCAGTACATAACCGATTGTTTTGAAAAATACAAATTTGACGGAATTTTGTTTCACGACGCCAAAACCTGCCCCAACAATTCCAATAACCGATACGGCATGCCGGAGCGATTAAGCCGAAAGCTGGGAGTGCCTGTGCTCACCATCAATGGAGATTTATGCGATCTCAGGTGTTACTCCGAAGAACAGGCCAAAACGAATATCGAAGCCTTTATTGAGCAGTTGGAGGAGTAGGGGACAGGGGGCAGGATTAAATGGGAAATCAACTGTATGCAGGGATTGACATCGGCGCTTCCAGGACCAAAATCGCTTTTCTTGACCGGGAACGGCAGCTTTTGGGGTATTCGGTTTTGAAATCGGGGACCGATTTCGGAAAAACCGCAGACATGGGATTGGAAGATGCCTTAATGATGGCAGGCGCCAATCGCAAAGATATTGCCAATTGTGTTTCCACCGGATACGGCAGAAGAAATGTATCTTTCAGCAGTGAAACCAAGACTGAAATCGGCTGTCACGCCAGGGGATGTTACCACTATTTCCCAGTGGCCATGACCATTATTGACATTGGGGGACAGGACAACAAAATCATCAAGGTTGACGAAAAGGGCCGGCGACTCAATTTTAAGATGAACCGAAAATGCGCCGCCGGCACCGGTGCGTTTCTGGAAGAAATGTCTATGCGGCTGGATATTCCACTGGAAGAGATGGACGCCCTTGCCCGTCAATCAACAGAAATGGTGGAGTTGGGCAGCTATTGTACCGTTTTTTCGGGAACGGAAGTCCTTGAAAAAATTCGGCAGGGTAAAAAGGTGGCCGATATCATCAAGGGACTCTTTTATTCCGTCATGAAGCGGGTTCTTGAAATGGATTCATTGACCGACAAAGTGGCCATGACAGGGGGTGTGGTGGCCCATAACCCGTTTCTGGTTCAAATGGTGGAAGAGACCACCGGAAAAAAGATCCTGGTCCCGGAACACCCACAATTGACCGGCGCCGTAGGCGCAGCGCTTTTTGCCATGGAAGAACAGGCTGGGGTTTGAATACCCCGGAACAATCAACAGCCATGGGTTTCGGAACGCAACCTCAAGAAACCGCCCATAAGGGAAAACCGAAATCCGTAATCATGAGGAGGGATGATCATGAACATTAGCAAATGGATGCACGCGGGCACGATGGTGAAAATGAATGCCTTAAATTATCCCGATAAGCTAGGGTGGCAGGATAAAAGCCAGGAATTTACCTTCAAGGAATGGAATGAAAGATCCTGCCGTTTTGCCAACGGCCTACACGACATCGGCGTCGGGCACAAGGATGCCTTTGCCATCATCGCATTTAACCGCGGAGAATGGATGGATGTTTATGCCGGCTGTGCCAAAGGCGGTCAGATGGTTGTCCCCATCATGTTTCGCCTGGCGGGGCCTGACATTGATTACATCGTCAACCATTCCGAATGTAAAGCCATTGTTGTGGAAGCCCCTTTTGTGGAACTCATTGACAGCATTCGGGAAAATCTTCCCATACCTGAAAACGGCTACATCTATATGGGAGATGGTCCTGTGCCGGATGGCTATGTGGGTTATGAGGATTTCCTGGCCAAGGCTTCACCGGAAGAGCCGGACGTCATGGTGGATGGCGCGGATATCTGGTGCATCATGTACACATCGGGAACCACCGGCCGGCCCAAAGGGGTTATGAGAACCCATGAATCCAACGTCAGCCAGTATTATTTGAACGACATCAACATGGGCGTACGGCCCACGGACAAGGTGATGCTGGTCATGCCCATGTGCCACGTGAACTCCATCTTTTACTCCTTTCCTTATACCCTGGTATCCGCCCCGGTCTTTGTTTACAATATGGTCAGTTTCGATCCGGAAGATCTGCTTCGGACCATCGAAAAATACAGAATCACCTTCACGTCCCTGGTGCCCACCCATTACATCATGATGCTGGGACTTCCCGATGACGTGAAGAACAATATCGATGTCTCCTCCATTCGCCAGTTGCTCATCTCTTCGGCACCCGCCAGAAAAGACCTCAAACTGACCATCATGGAATACTTCAAAAACGCCGAATTGTGGGAAGCCTACGGCAGTTCGGAAGGGGGCCTGGTAACGCTACTCCGGCCCGAGGATCAGTTTAAGAAGCTGGGATCCATCGGCAAAGAAATTTTTGGCACAGACCGCATCAAAATCCTGGATGAAGATCGTAACCAAGTGCCAGACGGCGAGGTGGGGGAACTCTTCTACCGGACCCCCATGCTCTTCAAGGAGTATCTGAAAGAACCGGAAAAGACCAAGGAGGCCTTTGAAGGCGAATGGTCCTCCGCCGGGGACATGGTCGTGCGGGATGAAGACGGTTATTATACGCTGGTGGATCGCAAAGCCAACATGATCATCACCGGCGGTGAAAATGTTTATCCCTCGGAAGTGGAAAGCACCGTCGGCGCCCACGAGGCCGTCAAGGATATTGCCGTCATAGGAATTCCTGACGAAAAATGGGGAGAAGCCATCAAAGCAGTGGTGGTTTTAAACGACGGGTATGAAGAAACTGAAGAAACAGCCAAGGCGATCATGGATTTTTCCCGCGGCAAGATTGCCGGGTTCAAACGGCCTAAAACCATCGATTTTATTAAAGATGACGAGATGCCCAGAACCCCCACAGGAAAAATTCTACACCGTATTCTCAGGGAGAAATACGGTAAATGGAGTGATTCGTAATTTCAAGCAACTAGCTGTCGGTTATCAGTGGTCAGGGCTGCCTGGGAAGCTTGCATTTTAGAAAAGGTGAAAATCCGGAGTGCTGCCAGCTGAAACCGCAAATTTGTGTAAAACAAAAATCACTGGAGGAAAAAGCGTATGTTGACAAAAGCATTTGTTCCGTTCGGCGGATATTATTCAACCCCATTCACCCGCTGGCAGGGAAGCATGGCCAACGAAAATTCCATCGTATTGGCCGGTAATACCGAAAAACGGTGGCTGGCCGAAAAAGGCTGGGATGCGGGCATGTTTGATTATCTGGTTTTCGGCGTCACCATCAGCCAGTTGCACCAGTTTTATGCCAGCACCTGGGCCGCTGCCATCATGGGTGCCGGGCATATGCCCGGTGTCACCATCAGTCAGGCCTGTACCACCAGCACCACCTGTGTTTTCAACGCCGCCATGGGTGTGGAAGCAGGGATCTACCAGAACTGCTGCACTCTGATGACCGACCGCTGTTCCAACGGCCCCCATACCGTTTGGCCCAACCCTATGGGTCCCGGTGGTGAGGTGATTTCCGAAAACTGGGTCATGGACAACTTCAACAGTGATCCCAATGTGGGATTGAAAATGGTGGAAACAGCTGAAAATGTGGCCAAAAAGGGCGGATTTACAAAAGAGCAGTGTGATGAACTGGTGCTGAGGCGGTATGAACAGTACATGGCGGCTCTGGCCGATGATCGGGCCTTTCAGAAACGGTACATGTTTCCCGCTGAAGTGAAATTGAGCAAAAAGAAGACCAAGCTGGTGGAACTGGATGAGGGCCCCATGCCCACCACAAAGGAAGGACTGGCGAAACTGAAACCGGTGATTCCAGGGGGTATACTTTCTTTTGGCGCCCAGACCTTTCCGGCGGACGGCAACTGCTCCATTATTGTCACAACCGAGGAGAAAGCAAAGGAGTTGAGCGCAGATCCCGCCGTCCCCATTCAGATCATCAGTTACGGCTATTCCAGGACCGAACCGGGTCATATGGCGGCAGCCCCGGTGCCTGCAGCCCAAATGGCCCTTAAGAACGCGGGGCTTGCCATCAATGACATCAAGGTCATCAAAACCCATAACCCCTTTGTGGTCAACGACCTTTACCTTGCCCAGCAATTAGGAATTGATGCAGCGGGAACGGATGATCTCAGTTTCAACAATTATGGATCTTCTCTCATTTACGGACATCCCCAGGGTCCCACCGCCGGCCGAAATATCATCGAAGGCATTGAGGAAATTGCCATGAAAGGCGGCGGCTATTTTATGTGGGCAGGATGCGCAGCCGGAGATACAGGCGCCGCCCTGATTCTTAAAGTGGGTTAATCAATTCAAATCATATTGACCCACGGGGTCTGAGTTGCTAAAAAGGGCCATCCCTTAAAAACAGGGGTGGCCCTTTTTATTTCCGTTTTAAATCGTGAATTTTTTGATGACCTGCTCGGTTGTAGAGGTTTTTGCTCCATGAAGATGATCATTTTTCAATCCCTTGGAGGCTTGGGACTTTTTCTTTTCGGCATGAAAATCATGTCCGAAGGGCTACAGAAAGTGGCCGGCAACAAGATGCGGAAGGTCCTGAGCATCGTTAGCAATAACCGGTTTGTGGGCTGCGGGGTAGGAGCGCTCGTAACGAGTGTCATTCAAAGTTCCAGCGCCACAACCGTCATGCTCGTCGGCTTTGTGGATGCAGGTCTTATGAGCTTTGTCCAGGCAACCGGCGTGGTGTTGGGCGCCAATATCGGAACCACTGTTACGGCGCAACTGATCGCCTTCAAGATCACCGCATATGCCCTGCCAGCCATTGCGGTGGGTGTTATTATGAAATTCTTTCTGGGCCGTCGAAAATGGATTTATGTGGGAGATGTCCTGTTGGGCTTCGGCCTCATATTCTTTGGCCTGGCCACCATGAAAGAAGGCTTTGCCCCATTAAAGGACCATCCCTCATTTGTTGCCGTTTTCACTCAGTTCAATGCCGACGACATGGTGAGCATTTCCCTCTGCATTCTCGTGGGCACCGTCATGACCATGATCCTGCAGAGTTCCAGTGCGACCATCGGCATCACCATGGCACTGGCCAGCCAGGGACTCCTCACCTTTGAAGCCAGCGTGGCCCTGATTCTAGGGGACAATATCGGAACAACCATCACGGCACAGCTCGCCAGTATCGGTGCGAGCATCAACGCCCGACGGACGGCAAGGGCACATGCGATTTTCAATGTTCTGGGCGTAGTGCTCATCGCCGCCATTTTCCCTTTTTTCCTGAAAGGGGTTATTGGTTTCACCACCGGGATGATGGATATCGGACCTCCCGATTTGTTGGTGAATGGTCAAAAACCCAATATCGGCCGGTATATTGCCAACGCTCACACCGGCTTTAATTTTGTCAACGCCATCTTTTTTCTCATTTTTTTGAAGTATCTGGTTAAGTTGACGTGCTGGCTGGTGCCGGAAAAAAAGCACGCGGGAACCATCGAGGAACTGCGTCATATCAAGTTTATCGACAACCGCTATGTTGATACACCCGTGGTGGCCATCACTCAGGCCCGCGCTGAAATTGTGCGCATGGCGGAAGCAGTTCAACTGATGTATAATGATGTTATTCACTCATCGCAACACCGTAAACTGGAGGACCTGTCCAAGTGGCGGAAGCGAGAGGATATCATTGACTCTCTGCAAAAGGAGATTACCCTGTTTCTGACCAACGTCATGCAGAAAGAGGTCAGTCCCGAAGAATCCCGGGAAATCGCATCGTTAATGCGCATGGCCAACAATCTGGAGCGGGCCGGCGATGGGGTTGAAAATATCGCCGAACTCATGGAAGAGATGATTGAACAGGATCTGCATCTTTCCGAAGGCGGCAACCACGATTATGAACTGATCGCCAAAAGGGTCGGCGATTTTCTGAATCTGATCGTTTCGGCCATCAGCAAAGAAGATAAAGAGATCATGCTTCATGCCCAGCAGCTTGAAGATGAAATCGACCGCATGCGGGAGGAAATGAGAAGCAATTACATCATGCGCCTTCAAAGCGGCCTCTGCACGGTGGATCCGGGGCTCATCCTGGTTGATATGCTCACGTCTTTTGAGAAAATCGGTGACTTCTGCTATAACATTGCCCAGGCCGTGGCCGGCCTCAAATAGCACTTTCCGATGCCATGAAATCCAATAGACAAACTGAAACGAAAAAAGCCCAATGCACCCGCTGTGGAGAATGCTGCGCCGCCGCCGCACCATCTCTTCAGAAAGTCGATCTACCTCTTTTTTTTGACCATGTGATTGATGGCACCCAGCTTTATACCGTTCGCCAGGGAGAACTGGTTTGGGACAACGTGAACGACGAATTGGATTTCACCAAGAACGAACTCATCAAGTTCCGGGACCACGAATCCGGAAATGGGTGCCTTCTCTACGATGGCCATGAAAAAGCTTGTTCCATTTACACGGATCGGCCCAGCCAGTGCCGGGCCTTCACCTGTTGGAACGACGAAAAGTTTAAAGACGTCTTTTCAGGGCCGAAGGCGAGCAGAGAAGATATCATCAAAGACCCCAGTCTGCTGCAATTGATCTCAGCCCACGAAACAAAATGCAGCTATCGAGCCATTTCTCGTCATGTCAAACAGATTCCGGAACTGGGCGAAGTAGCGGTCCAAGCGATCCTGAAAATCCTTCAGTATGACCAGGATATCCGGCAGCTTACCCATGAAAAACTGAACATCGATCCACAAGAGCTGGACTTTCTTTTTGGCCGATCACTGATGGAAACCATTCATATGTTCGGGCTGACGGTAAAGCAGGCGGCTGATGGTTCTTTTCTACTGACCACCGAAGGCGAGGGCTGTTAGGCTCAAAACCTGGCAATTTCACTCTGAAAGCCCATCATACTTAAAACACGTTGATGATTTGAGCGATATGGAAACCGCTTAACCGCTTGATATGCGAAAGGGCAGCAGCAGATTTGGGTTTATTCCGGAAATTGAGAATGCCATGAGATCACAAGCATTCGCCTGCGAGAAATCGCTTGTGATATCCATTCAGACCGAAATAGTGGCGTTGACCTCCCGAGACGTATAA
>JAJDOH010000020.1 GCA_022340265.1 Deltaproteobacteria bacterium
CCTGGATGATCGGAAGTGTCCTGGGAGAGTTGAAAACAGCAGAATATCTTTCGTCCCTGGTGGCAAAAACGGGTGCCACCGTTCTGATTCCCTCGCTCATATTTGCGACCGGTTCATTGATTTCCTTTTCCACCGGGACAAGCTGGGGGACCATGGGGATTCTTTTTCCGCTGGCAATCCCCATTGCCGCCAGTGCATGCCAGGCATCGGACCCCGCGTGGCAGGAAACCTATCTGCAGATTTCAACGGCGGCGGTATTCAGCGGCGCCGTTTTTGGTGATCACTGCTCTCCATTCAGCGATACAACCATCATCTCATCCATTTCCTGTGGCGTGGAGCCCCACGATCACATCCGAACACAAATCCCATTTGCGCTGATCACCGCGGCAATCACCATTCTCTTCGGATTCCTTCCTGCCGGCCTGGGTCTGCCACCCTTATTGTTGCTCCTCATGGGCGCTTCCTTTCTCATGTTTCTGCCCACCATACACCGTTTATTCGGTATTTAATGGACATCATCCAGCGGGTTTTGTGCAGGTTCGGGAGATCATATCTCCAAGGTTTTGAGAAAAGTCCGTTGACAATTTCCCCTGCCCCGTGGTATAGGGGCTCACTGTTTTGGATATTCGGTGCCCCTATGGGGGCCAAAAAAGGGAAGCCGGTGAAATGCCGGCGCGGACCCGCCGCTGTAAGTGAGGACGAAACCCGCATTATCGCCACTGTATCGCAAAATTATCAACCCTGAAAAGAGGTTGCCCAGCGATATGGGAAGGAGCGGGAAGTAGGGTGATCCACAAGCCAGAAGACCTGCCGAATTTATCTTAGCCATCTTGGTGGAGATGGAAAATCCCCAAGCTGATCTTAACCTGTCGGCTTGGGGATTTTTTTTGTCCTCGGCCCGCACACCAAAGGAGGCGTTTTCAGATGAAAGAGACACAAGTGGAATTGGCGGTAAAGGGGATGATAACACCACAGATGAAACAGTTGGCCCTGGTCGAAGAGGTGCCGGAAGAACTGGTTCAAAAACGGATTGCGGAAGGGCAGATCGTTCTGCCCCTGAACCACAACCGGAAAAGTGCGTTGGTAGGCATCGGAAAGGGGCTCGCCACAAAAGTAAACGCATCCATCGGCACCTCCACCGATATCGCCGATATCGATGCCGAGGTTCACAAGGCCCTTGCGGCGGAAAAGGCGGGCGCCGACATCCTGATGGAACTCTCCGTGGGGGGTGACCTGGACAGGGTCCGCCGGGAAGTCCTTTCGGCCGTATCCCTTCCGGTGGGCAATGTACCCCTCTATCAGGCGTTCTTCAGCGCCGCCGCCAAGTATGGTGACCCCAACCGGCTGGATGAGGAAATGCTCTTCGATCTCATCGAACGACAGTGCGAAGACGGCATCTCATTCATGGCCATCCACTGCGGCATCAACCTCTATACCATCGAACGCCTGGAAAAACAGGGGTATCGATACGGCGGTCTGGTGAGCAAGGGCGGCGCTTCCCTGGTCGCCTGGATGAAAACCAACGGGAAGGAAAACCCCCTCTATGAAAAGTTCGACCGGGCCGTGGGCATTCTGAAAAAATACGACGTGGTCCTGTCACTGGGAAACGGCCTGCGCGCAGGCGCCATCGCCGATTCATTCGACCGGGCCATGATCCAGGAACTGCTCATCAATTGCGAGCTGGCCGAAGAGGGTCGCAAAATGGGGTGTCAAATGATGGTGGAAGGACCGGGTCACGTGCCCATGGACCAGATAGAGGCCAATATTATTCTCCAGAAGCAGATGAGCAATCAGGCCCCGTACTATATGCTGGGTCCCCTGCCCACCGACGTCGGGGCGGCATATGACCATGTGGTGGCCGCCATCGGCGCCGCCCAGTCGGCCAGATACGGAGCGGATCTCATTTGCTATATCACCCCCGCGGAGCATCTGGCGCTCCCCAACGAACAGGACGTGATCGAAGGCGTCAAGGTGGCCCGCGTGGCAGCCCACATCGGCGATCTGTCCAAGTACCCTGAAAAGACAATGCCCAGGGATCTGGCCATGAGCAAGGCCCGGCGCGATCTGGACTGGGAAGGCCAGTTCAAACACGCGCTGTTCGGTGATGACGCCCGCAGGATCCGCGAGGACCGGTCCCCTTCCACCGACAGCCATGTGTGCACCATGTGCGGCGAATACTGCGCCAACCGGGCATCCAGCGCCATCTTTGAGGAGACCCTCGCCTGCAGCTCCAAGGCTTAACAGCTTGTCCTCGATCGAGATTTTGAGGCAAGACCAAGACGCCCGGGTGTCTTTCTGAAAAGTGATGCATGTTTGATGGGATTCACTTCTGGAAGGCCCCGGGCCAAAAGGCAACAAGGAGCTCTTAAATGCATTTGAGAACGACACTGGAACAAATCAAACCCCTGAATCAGGAAGCCATGGCCACGGCCCGGCATCATCAGAATCTTTTGGCCATTCCCCAGGGAAGCCTGGGCCGTCTCCATGACCTGTGCATCCAGTTGGCGGGAATCACCGGCGACCCCCGGCCAGGCCTTCGCCATCTGGCGGTTGTCACCATGGCCGGTGATCATGGGGTGACCCGCCAGGGCATTAGCCTGTTCCCCCAGGCCGTCACCCGGGAGATGGTGGCCAACTTTACGCGCGGGGGAGCCTCCATAAACGTTCTGGCCAGACACTTCAACGTTCGGTTGACGGTGGTGGACATGGGGGTGGCAGGGCCTCCCCTGGACATATGTATAATCCCGGATCAGTCGCGGCAGGACCTTCCTATCCGATTGCTCCACCACCGGATCGGAGACGGCACGGCGGATATCTCGGAAGGCCCGGCCATGACGCGCGAACAGGCCGTTTACGCCCTGGAAACGGGCATTGCGGTTTTCGAACAGGAAAAGGCACGGGGACTCCATGCCATCGGCACGGGCGACATGGGCATCGGCAACACGACCCCGTCCGCGGCCATGGCCGCATCCCTGCTGGGAGAGGATCCGGCCTGTTTGATCAATCGGGGAACCGGTATAGACGACTGTGCCCTGGCCAACAAAGGCCGAATCGTGGCCCGAGCGCTCGAAGTGAACCGACCGGACCCGGAAGACCCCCTGGACGTCCTCACAAAGGTGGGCGGATTTGAGATCGGTGGGATCGCGGGTCTTATGCTGGCGGCAGCGGCCCACCGGGTCCCGGTGATGGTGGACGGGTTCATTTCCACCTCGGCGGCGCTTCTGGCATCCAAGTTTCACCCGGAGGTGAAGCATTATCTCTTTTCCGGACACCAATCCGCCGTGGAAGGGCATGGCCTCATGCTGGATCATTTGGGCCTCACACCGCTGGTGGATCTGGGGTTGCGTCTGGGGGAAGGAACGGGTGCGGTATATGGGCTTTCAATTCTGGCCTCGGCATCCCGTATCGCACAGGAGATGCTCACCTTTGAACAGGCCGCCGTGAGCCTTCCGAATGCGGAAACGGGACAAAGAGGATGACGCTTCCCCACCAGAATGCCGACCCGGCCCACACGGATTTCCAGTATCTCGAGGACCTGTCCACGGCCTATTGGTACTCGGAAGCCTTTTTCGCCGCCCTGGAACTGAAGATTTTCGAGTTTCTGGGGCAAGTGGACTTGAACACGGCGGATCTGGCCGCACGGACATCCTGCGACCCGGATGCCCTTCTGCGACTCCTGAAGGTCCTTCGACGCTTGGACCTGATCGACGAGATTGCCGGAAAATGGTGCAATTGCCAGGCGGTCAATCATTATCTCGTGCGGGAAAACGATGCCTGTCTGAGCGATTTTCTCCTTTACCGGCGCGTGATGCAATCCCGGTGGCAAACCCTGGCGCAAAGGCTGTCGCTCACCCCCCGTAAAAAAGGCGCCGACCCTTTGGCGGACACGGACTATGAAACCCGAAACCGCCGCTACGTGCGGGCCCAGGACGCTTTGGCAAGGGAAAAGGCAAAGGAGATATCGGCGATCCTGGATGGAGAAGACTGGCAACCCCCGATTCTGGATATCGGCGGCGGCGCGGGCGCTCTGAGCCGGGCCCTGATCGCAACCAGAAGCGAAGGGACGGCAACCCTTTTTGATTTGCCCGAGGTGGTGGCGGCGGCCCGGTCCGTCTATCCCGATCCCAAGTACTGGGAGAAATTTCACGTTCAGGAAGGTGATTTTCGAAACGCGCAAATAGCCGGCAGAGACAGCTTCGGATTGATCATCATGAGCAACTTCCTGCATGCCTACAGCGCCCGGGAAGCCAAAACACTGCTCCGTAAAGCGGCGGCGCTTTTGGCACCCAACGGCCTGCTCCTGATACACGACTATTTTCCGGATCGCATGGGCCGCTCCCCACACAAGGGTCCCCTGTACGATCTCAACATGATGCTCAACACCCATAACGGCCGCTGCCATGACGCAGATCGGATCACCGCCTGGCTGCATAAAGCAGGAGTGAACCGGGTGGTGTTTCGAAATCTGTCCACCGATACGGGCATCATCCTTGCCGGCTATGGGGAAATCGCCTTCCGGGAAGAAGACCCTTTAGAGGACTTTCGCCACACGGCCCGGAAGATCGGTTTTCGCCGGGCCGTCCTGTTGGACGTTTCAAAAATCGCAGTCGTTCCCTGGGCGAGGATCAAGTGCCGATACGGTTGCGCCCGGTACGGCGTAAATCTCCAATGTCCGCCCCGGGGTCTGGAAGGCGAGGCCACAGAGAGGCTGCTGGATTCCTACAGCAAGGCCCTGATTCTGGAAGGAACACCGCCGGGCCGCCATTTCCATGACCAATTGCTCAAAATGGAAACACATGCTTTTTTGTCCGGCTACCACAAAGCCTTTAGCCTGGGAGCTGGACCCTGTCCGATATGTGATAAATGCCCGGATGACGGAAATTGTCGTTATCCTCACAAAACCCGGCCTTCAATGGAAGCTTCCGGCATAGATGTTTACGAAACCGTCCGTCATGCCGGTTTGAAACTGAAACCGGCCACAGAGAAAAATCAGTACGCCAAGTATTTCGGTCTGCTGCTGCTGGAGTAACCAAATGCGAATTTTACTGGTACAAGTCCCCACATCCCATCTGGGCGCCGAAGAACGGGTTTACCCGCTGGGGCTTTCCCGATTGTCCAAAACGGTCCCGGATCATTTTGAAAAACGGGTCCTGGACATGAATCTTTCTCGTGACCCCTGGCAGGCGCTCAAGAACAAATTGCTTGCGGCAAGCCCCCATTGGGTGGCCTTGTCATTTCGTAATCTCGACCCTTTGGCGGGTCAGCAGACAAGCTATCTCTCCTCCCTCAAAACCGCCGCCCGCCTGGTTCGGGCGCTGGTTCCCGATGCCGGGATCATGGCGGGAGGCCCGGCCTTTTCCCTCTTCGGCCGGCGGCTCATGGAAGAAATCCCGGAGATCGACTGCGGCATCAGGGGAGAAGCGGAAGCGGTTTTCCCGCTGCTCCTTAAGGATTCCTTTAACCCCGGCGCCGTGCCGGGGCTGATCTGGCGCAATTCATCCAGGAGTCAAGACAAAGGCCGGATTCAGGAAAATCCCATCCGGGATCCTTTGGCCCTGGATGACCTACCATCCATGGATACGAAGGCATTTTGCCCCCGACAGTACACGGCCGGCAACAAATACGTGGCCGCCATGGGGATCGAGGGGAAAAGGGGCTGCGACCTGCAGTGCGCATACTGCGTCTATCCCCAGCTGGGAGGGCGGAAAATGCGGCTGCGAAGTCCAAGAATAGTCGTGGCCGAGATGGAATATCTTCATAAGGAATTCGGCACCCGGCTGTTCCACTTTACCGACGGCGTTTTGAACCGGCCGGCGGATCATTTTGAGGCCGTCTGCCGCGAGATTTTGCAGCGCAAGCTGCATGTCGGCTGGACCGGATTTTTCCGGGAGGACCATATCACCCGCCGCGGAATCGATCTTGCGGCGAGCGCGGGGCTGGCGGCCATTTACTTTTCAGCGGACAGTCTAAGCGAACATGGTCTTAAAATTTTGAACAAGCGCCTGACCAAAGAAGACATTTTACGGGCCGCCGCCATCACCGCCCAAGAAAAGATCCTGACCATGTGTCATTTCCTGGTCAACCTTCCCGGGGAAACCGAAAACCACGCATCCGAGGCCAATGACATGCTGGACCGGATCCTGGATATTCATGGGGACGCAGGCAATCTGGGCGCCGTCATTTTGAACACCGTCCGCCTCTATCCCACAGCCCCCCTCACCCGTAAACTGCTCAAAAAGGGGCTTCTGGATCCCGAGATCGATCTGCTGTATCCAACCTATTATAACCCGCGGACCACTTCCCGGCGGTTGCACGAGATGGAAACCCGGTGTCATGCCGCAGGCGTCTTCTCACGTCTGAAAGTCCCATCGCCGCCGAATTTCTTCTTGGAGGACCGTCGCCCATGAGGATTCTCATACTGGAACACCCCCGAATCAAGTCGGAGAAGCATTTTAATGACATTGCCAACACGCCCCTCTGGTCCTGTTTGATGGGCGGGTATGTTGCCGCCGGTCTGGAGAAAACCGGGCAGGAAGTCCATTATGTGGATGCAGCATCGCATGAATGGGATTTCGAGCGCACCACCGAGGAAGTCTTTCGCCGCAGGCCTCACTTGATCTGCATCAACGCCGTCTATTTCTGGGAACACACGCCCGGGTTTTTTGATTGGCTGGCGTCCATCAGAACCGGCGGCTATAAGGCGCACATCAACCTTTTCGGATTTTTTCCGACCCTTGCCTATAATGCCATTCTGGCGTCAAATCCGGCTGTGGATTCCGTTTCCGTGGGTGAATGCGAAGAGACCCTGATTGCGTTGGCGGAACATCTCGCAAAAGGCCTGAATTGGCATGACATTCCCGGATTGGCGTTCCGGACGCCAACGGGAATCGGTTTGCCAGGCTTCCGCAAACCCGCATCCGACCCTGACAAATTTTCCTTTCCCCGAAGACATTTAAAGCCGGGTGAAACCGTCAGCATTCTGGCCAGCCGGGGCTGCTACAATCATTGCAGTTTCTGCCCGGTGCCCGTTTTCTATAACAACGGTCCCCTGTGGCGGGGGCGTTCTCCTGAAAACATCGTTCAGGAGTTGACGCTTTTGATGGACCAGGGAATCCGGGACTTTTACTTTGTGGATCCCAACTTCATCGGCCCCGGAAGAAAGGGGAAGGAGCGGACAATGGATCTCTGCCGCCAACTGGCGCCGCTATCCATCACTTTCGGCATGGAAACCCGGTCCAGCGATCTGGATGCCCAAATACTGGAAGCGCTCGTATCAGCCGGTTTGCAGAGCCTCCTTTTGGGGGTCGAAAGCGGATCGGCAGGTATCTTAAACAATCTCAATAAAGGCGCTTCACAAAACATCAGCGAACGGGCGATCGGGTTGTGCAGATCGGCGGGCATTGAGCCCGAAATCGGCTTTCTCATGTTTGTGCCCGACAGCATCCTGGCGGATCTTGAGCACAATCTGGCTTTTTTGAGGCGCAATCTGCTGCTGGACAGGCTGGACCGGACCGCCAACCTCTTGTGTCATTATCAGATCGTATTCATGGGCACATCCGGCTACCGGTGTTTTCAGGATCAAGACCGGTTGACGCAGCTAGGCCCTTTGGGCTTTGAAGGCGACATCGCCTATGGGGATCCCCGGGTCAAGTGGGTATCGGAGGTGATGATACCCGTCTGCCATTCCGTTTTAAGGGATATGTCACAGCCTGGCTCCCCCACGGACTGGCGGTGCGGTTCGGCAAACAGCGGAACCGATAAACGGGTCAATGACTTTCTGGTGGATACTTTTGAACGCCTGCTGGCAACGGCCGGACAAGGGTCTCCCCTCCCGAGGGCCGAGCCTTTGGTTGAGAATATTGAAGCCGACCTGACCGGTATATATTATGGGTCATAGAAAACCCTCCCCAAGATGGCTTGATTCGAGGACATTTTACTCAAGCGATGAGCGTTATGACACGCCGGACCTTCGCCCCACCTTAACCATTCCCCACTCCCTGCCGAAATTTCTTCTTGACTTTTTTGCCTCTGAAATATTATCCCAATTGCATAGCTGTTCTATCAATACAAACCTTAACGATTTGCCGAAGGCGCCCATGGACCATCCCATCAAAGCCGGCCTATCGGCTCCCACAGATGAAATTCCGACGGCTGAGAGCGAAACTTTTTGGAACAAGTTAAAAAGTGCAAAGCCAGAAGGGTGCAAGCATCTCCTCTGATTATATAGTGGCGGTAGTGCAGGGCCTGTCGCACACGGCCGTGAGGCAACGAGTCGGATTCGATCAGATTTTTTCCTTGCTATCGATTCTGGAATGCAATAGGTGGAAAATTCCGGGGCATATTTCCCATTTATAACAGATAATACCCTATTGGAAGAATGCTGCCCAACAGCAGGAAGTAGATTGAAAGGATGGGCAAGGGAAAGCGACTTAAGAGGTTGAAAAGAAACGCCGAGAAGCCTCTTTCTGATAAGTTTTCGGAGGCATTCACCAGGAACTTTCAGAAAGAGTTGAAAAACTCCGAGTTATGGGACGAGATTGTTTCCCAGTATGGTGAGAAACGTGCCTTGGAACTCATCAGGGAGTGCAAGGCGGAAGTAAAAACAGACCTGGAAATAAAATGAAAGCCGGGATTGTTCAGCAGATATTCAACGATCATTTTGATGATTACCGAAAAGGCCGCATTTTAGATGTTCGGCAGTGGCGTGCCGCCTGGGACATCATGACCTGCCGGACCCCGGAAAAGGGATTCCATGTCGATGAATGCCCGAATGGCGATTATCGGTTAACCCTCCCCAATTCGTGTAAGAACCGCTCGTGCCCGCAGTGCGGTTCGACAGAGACCCAATTATGGCTGGAGCGCAGACGGTCTCAGGCCCTTGATTGCCCCTATTTCCACACAGTGATTACCATCAGCCATGATCTGCATGGGATCTGGTCGGCCAACCGCAAACTTTTCACCGGCCACATGATGCGCAGTGCGTGGGGTGCGTTGCAAGAACTGCTTGGTGACTGGCGGTGGCTGGGCGGGCTTCCCGGTGTGATTGCGGTGTTTCAAAGCTGGGACGATGAGTTGAACCTGCATTGCCATCTGCACCTGATCGTGACTGCCGGCGGGTTGAATCCCGATGGACGTTGGGTGAGCGCCAACAACAAATTTCTGCTGCCCGTGCCGGTACTGGCATCCAAATTCAAGGGCAAATTTCTCGATTATCTCAAAGAAGGTTTCAACCCCTTGACCAAAACGGGGCGAAAGAAGCCGTCGGATCAAATGTTAACCCCTCCTCCGGGCAAAAGCGCTCAGCAATGCTTGAACCTGATCAACAAGCTGGGCCGCATTCGCTGGCACGTCGACATAGAGCCGGCCTATGAACATGCCAACGGGGTTTTCAAATACGTCGGCCGTTACATCCGGCGGGGTCCCATCTCGGAAAAGCGGATCATCAGCTACGATGGCAAGACCCTGACGATTGCCTATGCCCATCCGGGAATTCCGGGGACAGTATAGGCAGGAATTCCAATTCCGGGGACAGTATATGTATTTCTTGACTTAACCATGACATCGGTCCATGCTATCCAAATGGCTAGGATTGCAAGAGTTGTGGTGGAAGGCGGGCCGCACCATATTATACAACGCGGCAACAGACGGCAGAAGACTTTTTTTTCGGATGAGGATTATGCCGCCTATATAGCCCTTATGTCGGAATGGTGCCGGAAACATGCCGTGGATATATGGGCCTATTGCTTGATGCCGAATCATATTCATCTAATTGCCGTTCCTGGAAAAAAGGAGAATCTCAGACTGGCGATCGGAGAAGCCCATCGCCGATATACCCGCCGTATCAACTTCAGGGAAGGGTGGCGCGGCCATTTGTGGCAGGAACGGTTCTCTTCTTTTGTGATGGACGACCATTATCTGTTGGCGTGTACGCGGTATATTGAAAACAACCCGGTTCGCGCAAATCTGGTTAGGCAGGCGGAGAAATGGCGCTGGAGCAGTGCTTCGGCCCACATATCCGGTCAAAATGATGCACTGGTAGACGTAGACCCTCTACTTTCAATCATCAAAGGCGACTGGCGGGATTTTCTGGGGCAGAGGCTGTCGCCTACGGAAACAGACGACATCCGCAAGCATGCGCAAACAGGTCGCCCACTGGGGGATGAGCGTTTCGTCACCCGCCTGGAATGTCTGATCGGCAGGGAATTGCGGCCGCGAAAGCCCGGTAGAAAGCCAAAGATGAGGAGTAATTGATATACTGTCCCCGGAATTAGTGTCCCCGGAATTAGGAATTACAAGATTTTACCAACAGTCTTTTTAATGAAACCAACCTTTCAGGGTCTGATTTCACAGAAGCTTCAAATTACCAAATCGACATCAATTATAATAATGTAAAAGGAGCAAAGTTTAGTCGACATGAGGCGGTATGCTTACTTGAAAGTTTGAGAATAGAGCTGGTTGATTGATAATTAGTGCAAATAGCGTTTAACAATTTTTTAAACCGGACTGCATATCGCCGCTGCAGGTCTCAAGGTGGGTGATCCTAGCAAAATTATCCTAAAACAAAGTCCGGCGTAGCGGCCGGTTACAATGGTGTTGAGCCTATAGGAAGACGCTTCCGCGGACATTTCTTGAGATTTGGGGGGTGATTTGAAGGTGATAGGAGAGAATGATGGGAATTAATGAAACGCAGCGCCCGCCCCCGGGCGAACCGAAGACCGTGTTGTGCTTCGGAGATTCATTGACATGGGGATTCGATCCGCGTGGTGGCGCGGGCTTTGTCCGATACGGGTTCACCGAACGGTGGACGCGGCGACTGCAGGCAGAGCTCGGTTCGTCGTATTATGTGATTGAAGACGGATTGAATGGCCGAACGACGGTTTTCGACGACCCGGTGATCGGCGGTATGAGCGGTCTCGCTCAACTGCCTACGGCGCTCAAAACGCATATGCCGCTTGATCTTGCCGTCATCCTTTTG
>JAJDOH010000046.1 GCA_022340265.1 Deltaproteobacteria bacterium
TGCTTTCTTTCCTGGTCGGTTCCCATATATTACGGCTGCACCAACCTGGAAAATTATTTTCCGCCGGAGTCGTTCATCAGAATCAACATCGACTCGCCTCGGGAAGCCTTTGAATCGCTCAAAACCATTGTGGCCGGCGATAACTGGGAAAAACGGCTTCCGGCCCTCAAGGAGGCTCGGGACCGGGTGCTTCACCAGTATCAACTTTTTCCACACCTGTCCCGATTGATACGATCACAGCCCCAACAGGATCTGAAAGCCGCCCATGTTGTGCTGCCACCTTATCGGCGCAGCAAAAAGGCTTCGGTTTATCATTTGCAATACAAGATTATGAAATTCTTCAACTTTCCCTTTCAGGGCAACTGAAAATGGTCAGTGTCATCCTATGCTTTTATGAAAGGCTGGATCATTTGAGATGCTGTCTTGATTCCATCGGACTATCGGCGGGACATTTTGACGAGGTCATTATCACCGATGACGGTTCCGGCAACACCACGGTTTTACAGCTGAAAGAGCTGATCTCCTCCTACAAGTTCCCAATCCGCCACGTATGGCAGGAAAAGAAAGGGTTCAGAAATGCCGCCGCCAGAAACAACGGCATCCGCCACGCCAATGGTAACTACCTGATTTTTTTCGATTGTGATTTCCTCGTCTTACCCCAAACCATCCCGCGGCATCTGAACCTTGCAAAAAAAGGGAAATTTATTGCCGGCGGGTACAAGAACATGGATGAAGCCACCACTCAAGAAACGTTTGAATCCGCCATCACCGTTGATCTCCTGAATCGGCTGGACAAACGATTCCCTGAAAGACCGCTTATCAAAACCCATCGCCGTTTCATCAAGCGCACCCTTCTCATGCGGCTTCACCTGGCGCCGCCTCAAAAACAGAGCCTCGGGGGACATTTTTCCATCCACAAGAAGGATCTGGAACGGGTCAACGGCTATGATGAAAATTTTGTGGGGTGGGGCGGCGAAGATGAAGATCTGGGCATCCGCCTGGTTCGAGCGGGCATTCATTGCCGGTCCGCCATTCGCACCGCCAAAGTCCTGCACATGTGGCACCCGCCGGCCATCACGGATCGACGCTGGCAGGAGGGTCCGAATATTCGATATTTTAATCGAAAAGAGATTCCTGTTTTCTGTGAAGACGGCCTTCAAAAGCCGTAATGGTCATGAAGATTCATTGGGCGTATTCATTTCGGCCCGGCTCAGGTGCCAAACAATGGTAATCATGGAGAAAATGGTAAAGATGGCAACTTCCGTAAGGTGTGTAAAGATGGGATCCAGGGACCCCTTGACCAGAAACATGGCAAATGCGGCTGTCACGCAATGCCCCCATTTTTTTAAAGCAGCATCCTTTCCACGCCGCATGCTTTCCCAACACATTTTTCCGGCAACAAACCATAAATAGAGAAAAAGCACCAACCCTACCAGGCCCATTCTCACCCCGATATTTAAAAACATGTTGTGAGGGCGCTTGAAAAGATGCTCTACGATGCCTGGTTCTTCAGGAGGGCGGTCATCCGGTCCGGCGTTCTTCAAAACCTGTTCTTTATATGCCTTCAGGTCCACCACCCGGGAACCCCACTCATCCAGCCTGAGCTGTTTCGGAAGCCGTGCGTTGTAGGCCTTCGGATCAATGGCCTTTCGATTTTGAAAGGTCTTGATACCAAAACCGGTCCCGAATACCGGATAATCCTTTATAATTTCGCAGGAAATATATGCGAGGCTGATTCGGTGAAGAAGGCTCCCCATGTCGTTTACACTGGACTTTCCAGACAGAATAAACCGGTCTTTGATAGGGGACAAAAAGACAAGAAGGGCAAATACCAAAACGAATGCAATCAGCACTTTCTTGTATTTTGAAAGGAGAATGAGCGCGACGATTCCCATGGCCACGAAATTGCTTCGCGACTGGGTCAGTATGGTCACCGCCAGAAGTGCCATCAGACAGAAAGCCATGAGAACCCGGTACCACCAGGATCTTCCCTTCTCGCCCAGATGATGGGCTGAAAGAATCGCCGCCAGAAGGGTAATCACACCCATGAGGTTGGTAGGGGTCTGTATAAACCGAACACCAAACCGCGTTGAATATTCATTCGCTCCCAGAATCAGATACTCATAGCCGAGGGCTCCCACACAGAAGACCGTTGCCGAGACAACCATGATCCACGACAGCCATTCAAGCCTTTTCTTGGAGCTGAATACATTGATCAAAATGAAATAGAGCATCAGGTATTTCAACAGGTGCGAATAGAAATCGTGGAGACTGTTTTCCGGATCCAGGGCAAAAAAAAGCCCCACGCCCGCCCACAGGGTAAACAGGAAAAGGGGCAAAGAAAGGGGGGATTTGAAAGAAAAGGGGATCTTTTTGGAAATGATACCCAACACAACCAGAAAAACCGAAAGATAGAAGCTGATTTCCTGTATGCTCGTGGTATGGGGAAACGGGTTAAAAAATATGAAAATCCCCATCAGGCAAAAAATGCCTTCATTCAATACACGCGAAAGGATGGATTTGGCTGCATCATTTTCATTTGTTCCGGTCACCCTCATCCCCTACTTCTCCCGGCCCGTTCCGAAATCCGACTCAATTTCCCGCAGTTTCACGTACCGGACGAACATGGCATAGGCATCTGAAACGGCGATGATCAGACCAGGCAGACCGTCCAGAAAGCCCTTTTTCAACACATAGACTTCCAGGAACTTAAAAAACGGCCGCGGAAAGAGAAGCGCCAGGTGGAACCGCTTTCCACGATCAAACATGTCCCTGGCCAGCAGTGTGGAAAAGCTGTTTATGGTTTCCAATTGTCCTGTTATCCCTCCCCCATAGGGATAATGGAGGATATCATGCTTCAACACTCCCACACGCCCGTTCACGGTCATCCGTTCATGGACCCTGCCACCCACCCATTCCCCCCTATCCCGTCTGAAAAGTCGAAGCTGACGGTCCGGATAATATCCGCTGTGGTTGATCCAGCGTCCCTGGTAAAAAGAACGTCGGGGGATGCGGTAGCCATCCAACGCATCGCTTTTCGAAATCTCTTCCAAAATTTCATTGCGCAATCCATTTGAAACCGCTTCATCCGCATCAAGACTTAACACCCATTCCGTCTTCGCATTTTTAAGGGCAAAGTTTTTCTGGGCCGTATAGCCGGGCCAGTCCCTTTGAATAATTCGGCCCGTGTAGCCTTTGGCGATCTCACAGGTCCTGTCCGTGCTCATGGAATCGACCACAACGATGTCATCAACCCATTTCAGGCTTTCGAGACACCGTTCGATGGTTTCCTCCTCATTATGGCAGATGATACAAGCGGAAATTTGACTTTCAACTGGTTTTCCCATGGATCTTTTCCCAACTTTATCAAAATGAAGGATTTACCGTTTCTTACCCCTTCCTGAAACGCTGGTCAAGGGATTCGCCAGCAATTCTAATTATGGGCGCTGTTTGGGCGCAAAACCCGTGTGAGCGGCGTCTCGCCGCGATTTTTCGCGGCTGGAAGCCGCTCCCACAGGGATTCCCATTTCAAAATGAGAATTGCTGGGGATTCGCGAGATAGGTTGCAGACTTGATCGCTCTCTGATAAACATGACTTTTATGACAATTGAAATTTCGGTCCGGAGTTTATGGAATCAACCCGAAGAAAAGGTTTTTTCTCCCGCCACGAAGTCCTGATGGTTTTTCTCATCGGCATGTGCCTGTTGATGCCAAGCATCTGGAGTGAAACCAGTATCACCGGTCAGGACGAATACTGGCTCTCTTTTCGCACCCCCATGGAAACCCTTGAGCACGGCGGCTGGTTCACGCCTTGGGTCAATGGCGAACCGAGGCTCAAAAAACCGCCGCTTCTGTACTGGGCCATCATGCTGACCTACAAAATCTTCGGCATTGGCCCCTTTGCCGCCCGCATATGGGGGGTCTTTTCGGGGGCCGCACTGGCCGCCTGCGCTTGTCTGCTCTACCGGGAGCTGTTCAGAAAAAGCGGACTTCTGGCGGGACTCATCACCCTGGGCACCCTGACCGTGGCCATAGAGGGCCGCCGGGCCATGCTGGATCTACCCCTGGCCCTTTTTACGGCCATGGCGGTCTATTATGCCCTCAAATGGGGAAGGACCGGCCGGATGCGCTGGATTCTCATATCGGCTTTTTCACTGGGCCTTTCCTTTCTGGTCAAAGGTCCCGTGGGTATTATTTTGTTTATGGTAGCGGCTTTTTCAGCAGTATGGGTGTTCAAAAAATGGCAATTTCTGATGGCCCACTGGCCGCAGGTTATCCTCGCCCTGGTGCTGATGATGGCGATCATCCTTCCCTGGCCCCTGGCCATGTCCCATCTCTGGCCGGAATTTTCCAAGGTTTTGAACAATGAAGTCGCGGCCCGGGGCATCGGAGCCCTTCATGTGGGATCTTCATTTTCGACGCTGGGGGGCGCTTTCGGTCTTGTTTTTCCCTGGTCGCTGATTTTATTTGCCGGGCTGGTCTACGCCCTTCGGCACGCCCGTCATCCTTCGGGCCGAATTGATTTATGGCTTTGCGCCTGGTTTTTCGGCTGTGTGGTCCCCTTCTTCTTCATCCGCGGGTTTGCCCGTTACATGACGCCCCTGATACCGGCCGCCTGCGTTTTGTGCGCCAGTTGGCTCAACCATGGCACCGGCACCTTGAAAAAAGTGCTGTTGCGCATCTCCATGACCCTCCTGGGCCTGGTTTCCGTGCTGTTTTGTCTTTTCTTCATATGGTTCAAGGTGGGTGTTCCGGCAGCCATCGTATCCCTGGCGGCCGTGGGCCTGATGCTCTGGCTCACCTATTCCGGTAAGGATGACCGTACCATCGCCATCTCGGTGGGCGTTTTGCTGATGCTGCTCATGGGGGTCTTATATCCGTCGCTCAAGATCAATGCCATGCCTGAAAATCTGGATGCCATTGTCGGATCAAGACCGGTCGCTTCTTTTGACAGCTCCCAGCCCTCCATGCTCTCCATTCGCCTTAAAAGAAGCGCCCATCGCATACGGACCTCCAGCCAGGCCGACCTCAACCAGCTGAAAACCTTTAAGGGCTTTGTTTTCATGAGCGTGTCCGAAGCCCCATCTTTTGAAGCTCACGCGAAAAAACTGGGCGTCAGATTTGATCGGGCCGGAGAATTTAAAACCTTTTTCTCCCGCCAGGCATGGATTCGCTTTGCACGGAAAGACGCCACCGCCGAAGACTGGAAAGAAGCTGTTAAAAACCGCACCTTAGCCGATCTTAAACCTACCATCTGTTACTATCGGGTGGGCTCTTAAAACTGCCAACCAAGGCTGAAAATCCAGGCTTGATCCCATTTATCCTTTCCATCCGCCGGCTGATTGTCGAAATCGTAGTTAAATTGAAACGATGCAAAGAGTTTTGAAATCAGGGGCAATCGAATCCCCTGCCGTGTGCGAAGCACCCAGTTGGTGCTGTCCTCCAAATCGTAGAGGAAATCATCGTGATGAAAAACCTGGAACAGTTTTTCAAAAAACCACATGTCAAAATCGAGCACCCAGTAAGCGGAAAAATATTCCCGGTGATCAGTGTTTCCCAAGTATGACATGTTTTTGCTGTATTTCTCATAGG
>JAJDOH010000261.1 GCA_022340265.1 Deltaproteobacteria bacterium
CATCTTTTCTTCTGATGCCAAACGAATGCGCAAAGGGTATGATCGCCCATGAGGAGATTTCGAGAACAGTTGAGCTATTCGGACAAGTTGAAACGCTCCATCTATGAAATCCTTCGAGATGACCTGGAACGTCACCTTATAAAGGTCTCACTCATCGATTCTTATAACCAGTTCAACGCAAATGGCGCTCACTATCGATTCGTTGATAAAAGCGAATTAAAGCCAAGATCAAAAAAAATGGAAAAGGAATCAAAGTATTTTAATACCTTTCTGGTAATCGTTTGTGAGAATGTTATCAAGAGTGAACTTAAGAATTATATTCGTTTCTACCCTGAAAACAGTGTCAATAAAAGGAATCTGGAATATCTTGCCGATTTCACGCTTTATGACAAATTTCACAAAAATTTCAAACAGTTCGATTCTCCAAAAAGCATCAACCTTCTGGAACAACTGCTGGATATCGATTACGCACTGCTCATACAGCAGGACCCAACGGTTCGCAGGAAAAACCGATATTCCCTGACACATTTTCATGTGAAAATAGACTGGCCTATTGCCGATGCAGCTGAAAACCTCGCAAAAAAGTTGCGATACATCCAGCATAACCTTTATGAAAAAGGCGATAAGGCTGCACGCGTTCTCCAGAACAAGCTTTTTGAATACTACGGCTGTCACCACAGTGTGGGCGGCAGACGGACCGCAGGGTTGATCGCTGCGCAGTTGCTGAAAAAATCTGACGGGATCTCCACCGTATTTGTATCCAGCTCGGAATCGAGGACGCTTTATCGGTATTCCGAAAGGGGTGTCTCGAAATTCTTTTTGGTCCAACTGACTGAAGAACAGTGCAACTCCATTTCGGAGCATCAGGGTTTCGAAGTGGCTTTTTTAATTAAGAACTATCTGTATGACCAGGGAAAGCATTATTTTGCCATCTTGGAAGCAGCTTATAGTCACACGGTTCATTCCAGACCGCCAAAGGATGGGAAGCTCAGAAAAATAAGACCCGCCTATAACTGGCTCAGACTCACCTCTGAACTTCTGCATCCCAAACTGGATTCCCCTCATGCAACACCGATCCCTTATAGCTGGGTCTACGCCATGGATTGATGAGAATCAGCGATTGGTAATCCGATGTTAAACCACCTGAAAAATAGAATCTAAGAGTAGACAACCCATTATTCGAGAACCATATGACATGGAGGCATCACATTTATATATGAACAACCCTAAAATCATTACCCGATTTCCGCCCAGCCCTACGGGATATCTTCACATCGGGGGTTCCAGAACAGCTCTTTTTAACTGGCTTTTCACCAGACAACTGGGCGGTAAATTCATTCTTCGTATCGAAGACACTGATGAAGAACGGTCTTCGGAAGCCGCGACCCAAGCCATTTTAGAATCCATGGAATGGTTGGGATTGTCCTGGGACGAAGGTCCATATTTTCAATCACGACGATATGATCTTTATAATGCCGTTGTTGACCGCTTACTGGATTTGGGACAGGCATATCATTGCCATTGTTCACCTGAAACACTTGACCGGAAAAGGAGTCAAGCTTTAGACAAGGGGCTGAAACCCAAGTATGATGGAACCTGTCGAGAACTGGGACTCGGACCTGCACCTGGGTCGGTGATTCGGCTGAAAACCCCGGCCACGGGAACCACGGGGTTTGATGACCTTGTGAAGGGGTCGATACGTTTTGATAATGAAGAACTGGATGATCTCATTATCAAACGCTCAAACGGCAGTCCCACTTATCATTTGGCAGTGGTGGCTGACGATATTGAACTGGGTATCACCCATGTCATTCGGGGGGATGATCATGTCAATAACACACCCAGACAGATCCTCATTTACAAGGCACTGGGTGAACCCCTCCCCCGCTATGCGCATCTGCCCATGATTTTGGGACCCGATAAAACCCGTCTCAGCAAGCGTCATGGTGCCATGAGTGTGCTGGCCTATCGGGACATGGGTTACCTGCCACACGCGCTGCTCAATGCCCTTGCGAGGGTTGGCTGGTCATACGGAGACCAGGAAAAGTTTTCCCTGGAAGAAATGATCGAAAAGTTTTCCCTGGATCATGTGGGGAAATCAGCCGGTGTCTTTAACACAGAAAAGCTGTTGGATCTTAATGCTTGGTATATTCGGGAATCTTCTGACGAATTCCTGATGGAAGCGTTAACGCCTTTTCTCCAAAAAATCGGTGTCTCCCAGCCGGATGATCGCACCTTGGCCGCTATCATCCCTCATTTAAAGGCGCGAAGCAAAACACTGGTTGAAATGTCGGAAGGCGCTAAATTCTGTTTCGTGAATGAACTGGAATACGAAAAAAAGGGCGATGACAAGTTTCTGAAAAAAGAGATCGTTCAACTGTTGGATAGCCTTGTGGGCGCACTTGAAGGGACCGATCCCTTTGACCAGGAAACACTTGAAAAGACCTTTATCAAATTTCTGGAAGAACACGATATCAAACTGCGGAAGATCGCACAACCCCTGCGCGTTGCCCTCACAGGCAAAACCGCCAGCCCCGGTATTTTTGAAGTGATGCAGGTTTTGGGAAAAGAAACGGTCACCCACCGCATCCGCAAGGCGGTAAATCATATCAACGCCAAATAGAAAATCAAATGACGTCCCCACGTCCTGCGTGGGAACGTTTTCACATTCAGACGGCAATCTGCGTAATGGCCCTCCGGCTAGCGCTTGCGTGCATTATCCCAATATCGCTTTCAGGTCTTCATCCGGCGTAGAGACAGGCTGAATTCCAAAGGTTTTAACCAGGGTGTCGAGGACATTGGGCGTCAGGAACGCGGGAAGCGAAGGACCCAGACGAATGTTTTTAATGCCGAGATGCAATAAGGCCAGAAGTACACAAACCGCTTTTTGCTCGTACCAGGATATTATGAGTGAAAGCGGGAGGTCATTCACCTGTGTATCGAATGCGCTGGCAAGGGCTGAAGCGATTTGTACCGCTGAATAGGCATCGTTGCACTGGCCCACATCCAGAAGGCGAGGAATCCCACCGATATCACCCAGATCCTTATCAAAGAAACGATACTTGCCGCAAGCCAACGTCAAAACAATGCAATCTTTTGGAACCTTTTCTACAAACTCCGTGTAGTAATTCCGTCCCGGTTTGGCGCCGTCGCAACCGGCAACCAGAAAGAAATGCCGTATTACGCCTGACCGAACCGCCTCGACAACCTTGTCGGCGACACCCAGGACGGCATTGCGGGCAAATCCCACCATCACCTCGGGGCCTGCTTCGTCTTCCTGAAAGCCCGGAAGCGCAAGCGCTCTATCGATAACCGGCTGAAAATTCAGGTCGGATATGTGGGGAATACCGGGCCAGCCCACCATACCGCTGGTAAAAAGATTCCCCTCATATTTTTTGCTGGGTCTCTGGATGCAATTTGTCGTCATCAAAACGGCGCCTGGAAAATCAGCGAACTCTTTCAGCTGCTTCTGCCAGGCGGTGCCGAATTGGCCATAGAAATGCTTGTATTGCTTTAATTTAGGATAACCATGGGTTGGCAGCATCTCCCCGTGCGTATAGATGTTGATACCCTTTCCCTCTGTTTGTTTAAGCAGGGCTTCAAGGTCTCTTAGATCATGCCCGGAGACCAGGATGGCCTTCCCTTTTTTGTGCCCCAATGGTACTTTAGTGGGTACAGGATGACCATAAACACCTGTATTTCCGGCGTCAAGCAGTTCCATGGCTTTCAGCGCAGCTTTTCCGCACTCGAGGGTAAGCCCCACCCATTCCTCCAAGGACAAGTCATCTCTTTGAATGGATGCAAGGCCTTTGTGTACAAATGCATACACTGTTTCATCCTCTTGGCCCAGAATTTGAGCATGATCCGCATAGGCACTTACACCCTTAATGCCAAAAAGGACGGTGTGCTTCAGGGAAAGGATGTCAGGGTTATTCCCCGGATATGATTTTAGCCCCACCGCTTCTCCCTGTTTGACCAAATCGTTTAGAGTTTTCCTGGGATGAAATGCGCTTGGACCTTCAGGCCAATCTGTACGGCCACCTGCTGATTTGACCCGCTCTTTGAGCTGCTCCCGTTTCTTGAAAGCGCTGTTGATTAATGCAACGAAACGATCCGGGTCAAAATCCACGTTTGTTAACGTTGAAAAAGCTGCTTTAACGGTAAAAGCGTTGACATCTTTATCTGAGACGCCGACCTTTCTGCCTTCTACTGCCACCTGGGCAAGTCCCATGAGGTTGTAAAGGAGTAAATCCTGAAGGGCCGCAACTTCGGGTGATTTGCCACACACACCCTGAATCGTACAGCCTGTTCCTTTTGCAGTCTGTTCACATTGATAACAAAACATGGTTGCCTCCAATCGATTGTTGTGACGGGTTTAATCCGGTTTTGTTTAGAGTAATATGGGACAAATAGGTTAGTAAATGGGGTTAATAAGGTATATTGGAATGAAAATGAGGGTATTCTTGAAAAATATTGATCCCGCCTTCCGAGGAATCATAGAGGGGCCTCTGTTTTCGCTCGTGCCCCGCTGCATCCCTGAAGAATTGAACGGGGCAACGAAAGCGAAAAATGGTTTGTTCCGTTTATTGAGCCTCTCAGCTCATCACTCGCTCCAGCAACTCGTTTTCTTCAACCACGTGATCACGGATTAATACATAGCTCAGAAGCCACGTAATAAAAAGCGCCACACCGTATACCAGGAAGAGCCTTTCCATGCCATATTTGTATATAATTTTTGCGCCGATGGCAGTGCCCAGGCCCCCTCCACCCATAAAGCAAAACGCCACCAGAGACATGGCGGCGCCTCGGGCCTTTTGGGCGAATTCCGTAGCGCGGGTGAGCAGTGTGGAATGGGTGAAAATGAATCCGAACCCTAAAAGGGCTATGCCCCCGATCATGGCAATAAGAAAGTCGCTAAAATAAAACAGAGACAACTCCGCCAGAACGGCACAAATCAAACCAACGCTCAGCAGTTTTCTGGGTCCCACTTTCTGAACCAGTTTTCCACTCATTCTCCCCCCGAGCACGGTGGCAAGACCAAAACCTGTCATAATAAGACCGATATAGAAATAGTTGAAATGAAATGTTTTCGAGATATGCGCGCCGATGTAGGAAAAGCTGCCAATAATAAAAACCCCCTCAAGCAGCACCAGAATATAGGTGAAAAGGCTTTTTGAGTTGGCCAGCAGTTTGGCATAGGGTGCAATAAACTTGCTGTCCGGGTTCTTTTGGGACGGCAGGCGTTTGTAATATACGAGGAGCAGAAGTGTGGGAATTATGGAAAACACCGCATACAACCCAAATACGCCTCGCCAATTCAGGAAATAAGCAATGGTTCCGCCGATCACCATACTTAAACCCTGTCCCAAAAAGGAGATCCCCATGAAGGACCCAATGGCCCCCTGTCGTTCTTTGATAGGAAAGACATCCCCTATCAGGGCCAGGGATACGGGCATGACTGAAGCGGCAAAAACGCCTGTGAGAGCCCGATAAATGGCCAGATCCGTCAGCCCCATACCCAGAGCGCAGAGCCCTGTGGCCAGCGTGAAAAGGATCATGGAAAATGTGATAACCTGTTTTTTGCCGAAACGGTCCGCTAGGGGGCCAAAGATGATCTGAAAAATACCAAACGGGATCATGTAGGCGGAAATCAATAATCCTGCTTTTGCGATGTCAATATTAAGATGTTGGGATATGGCGGGAAGAATGGGGGATACCACCCAGTTATCCGCCATTACGATGAATCCTGAAAGACCCAGCAACCAGACGACCTTTTTCTTGTTCATATTCAACACTCCTTTCACATTTTTATTTTTTTCCATGCAACAAAACTACTATATTCCTATTTATGCATATATGAGACAGGAATTGCAAGTAGGTTTCAATAAAAATACAGCGGTTTTATTCGCCTTCTAAAAAAAGATACAAGAGGCTTCTCTTTTACTATATTCCTTAATATACATGCAATACGACTGTGGCATTATTGTCAGGCTGGCGCTATTTTCCTTGGAATGGTTGAGAGCCATAGTGTGTCTGCTGACTGATAAGAAGAATTGGAAACATCCATCCAGTATTCCCATTGTGTGAAATTGGGAAGAAACTTTTTGCCAAAAGGTTTTTTTGGATAGGCTTTACATGAATAGCGTGAAGTTTTCACTTTGCCTGCGCCAATCGACAAGGGACGTAACGGTGTAGCGGTGTCCCGAGGGGATCCCGGTGAGTGTTTTTGGTCAATTGATTGACGTTGATGCCGTAAACCCGCCCTTGGTAATTCAGTCCGAACCCGTGGGGAATCAATACCGTTCCCATTCGCACCTGCCTGGAGACCTGGAGCTCGCCCACTGCCCTGCCCGCTTCCGTCTCCACCTGCATCCGATCCCCGTCCTCCAGACCTAATGATGCTGCATCGTCGGGATGGACCGCCACGGTACAGGCGCGTTTCCCCCGATTCCATTCCGGGTTCCGCATCAGGGTGTTGGCGTTATAGTCCATGTGCCTGCCCGCATTGAGGATCATGGGAAATTCTGCAGGCAACTGAAGTCCCAGGGTCTCGCTCGCCGCATCAATTTTCATGGCCTCATCCGCCAGTTCAGGGATGTGGACTTCAATTTTCCCGGAAGCGGTCTTGATTGCAGCCATGTTGTCGTCCCTATCCGCCTCCCCCACCCAGAGCCCTTGCGGATGATCCATGAGGCCCTGAAAAATGCGATCTCCCTGATCCATGCCAGGGTCAAACCCTGCCCTGGCCGCATTTTTTCGGAAGGCTTCCGGAGCGGTCATGAGCATTCCCCATAAGGCCGGCAGGGCGGCGCTGTTCCACAACCGACCCAGGGTTTTGGCCAATATAAAGGGCATACTTTTCATGGCCCGGGGCTCCGACGCTGCCCATTGCATCAGTCTTGCGCCGAATGCCAATCGATCGCCTTCGGCCGCACGATGGATGTCATCCGGAATTTCAGGGACCAGCCCGAGGCGGTCGGCCAGAACCGTAAAAATCTGGGCCGCTTCCAGGTAGGCACCTTCCGGCTCCACCACGGGTCCGCGCATTTGGAAAAAGACCTTGGGGAAAGTCCACGGAAAGAAGGTTCCGTCCCAGGACTCGTAAAATGTGCGGCAGGGCAGCACATAGTGCGCCAATCGTGCCGTTTCACTCATGACAATGTCATTGACCACCAGCAGATCCAGCTCTTTAAAAGCCGCCTCAAAGGCCTGTGTGTCGGCATAGGAACGTAGGGGGTTGCAGGCACTGACCAGCACGGCCCGCAATCGGTCCGGATGATCGCTCAGGATTTCTTCGGGCATCACATTGGGGGGAAAAGAACCCGCGGCGGCAGGCGGCATATGGGTGGCCACCGTTCGCCAGATTTCGGGATTTCGCTCATCCGCATGAAAACCCATGGGCATGATCATGCCCGGAATCACATTACCGCCCGGCACGCAGAAAATCCCGCAAACAGCCCCCAGAATATTCAGAAAATAAGAATTAAGGGTGCTGTTTCGCCCCATATAGATACCCAGATCCGGATGCATGCACCATCGTCGGGTGGTCATGAGCCGGCACACCTTCCGCACCTGCTCATACTCGAGTTCGCACACATTCAGCGCTGCGCTGATATCAAAATTCTCAAACCAGGGGGAAATCTTTTCCCAGCCCGACACATGGTGTCGGATATAATCGGTCTTTTCCCAACCCTCATGAAGAATCAATGCAATCATGGCTTTGGCCAAAAGCGCATCGGTTCCGGGGCGGACCGCCAGGTGAATATCGGCGATGGCGGCGGTTTCGCTCTTCCTGGGATCCACTACCACCAGAAGACGCTCGGAATCTTTGCTGAAACCTTTCAGCACCTTTCGCGCTTGGGGCATCTGATGGCTCATCATTCCGTTCCACCCCCACCCCACCAGCATTTCGGCAGCCTCTTCATGGGGAATGGCAATATTGTACTGCTTTCCCAACATTCTGCCGAAGACCCACCATGACCCGCTGAACTCCTGCCCCGCCGACGAATAATAATATTGGGATCCCAATCCCCTCAAAAGACTCACGCCGAATGTGGCTTCGAAGTTTCCTCCCTGGGCACTGCCGCCCATATAAGCCAGACTTCGTGGGCCATGTGTGCCGACCAACAAACTGATTTCATGGGAGATTTCATCCATGGCCTCTCCCCAGCTGATTGGCTCAAAACCATTCCCAACCCGTTTAAGCGGTTTGGTCAGCCGATCTTCGGGGTACTGGTGATAAATCACATTAAGCCCTTTGCGGCAGACATATCCCTGGCTGCGAGGGTTGTCCCGATCGGGTTTTACTCTTGTAATACGGTTGTTTTCCACCAATACTTCCAGCCCGCAATTCTGGGCGCACAAAACACATCCGGTCTTTTGCCAACGACTACCCATGATTACTCTCCTATAGAATCGATTTCAGGACCGCCAAGACATCCTCAGCCGAGGGAAAATCCGAAGGGTCAGCGGAAAGATGACGGAACCGAACATGGCCTGTTGTATCTATTATAAAAACCCCACCCAGTTGTTTCACATCCCCTTCCGGTATTCCCACCATATTGCCTCCGGCAAGAGCAGAGAGGCTTTTCAGCGCGAGGGAGGGCGAAAGAAACCCCAGCGTGCCCATCCGTTTAAGACCAAACGCTCCATAAAGTTTTCGGTCAGGATCACAAATCATGGGGAAAGGAAATTCAAACTTTTCAAGGAATGCTTCGGACTCTTTCGGCGGGCCCATTCCCACCAGCATGATTCGGCCCCCGGCTTTCTCAAAATCGCCCGCTTTGTCGCGCAACTGCGCCACCTGCTTTCGAGCAAAGGGTCAGCCGAAGTGTCTAATAAAAATCAGCACAAGGGTTTGCTTTTCCCAAAACTTGCTTAACTTTCTTTCGCTTCCATCCGAAAGCAGCACTTTTAGGTCAATGGCTTTCTTATCGATATCAGGCACGGAAATATTCCTTTCGTGTTACTTTAAGTCCCCTCTAAACCATACTTTTCTCTAAGCCTGCGGGACAGGGCATTGATGGTTTTAAAAGCCGCTTCAACGGTTTTCTCTCCGTCAGGGTTGACCAGGCAACAGGTGGCCGGCGACATCAGGCTTCGGGAAAACAGAAATTCCCTGTCAATCCCCTTTTTGGAGAGAGCGGACCACAGGGACGAGAGACGTTCTTCAAGGGATTCCATATTTTCTTTTTCAAAGGGTTCAAAATTGGTGGGAACAATTCCCCACACCAGAACACCTCCTCGATCCAGAAATTTTTTGATGGATGGTGCATAAGCCGCAAAAACGTCTCCATTGGAATAGACATCCAGGGAAAGGATGTCAAGATCCTGGCTCAACAGAAAATCCCAGTCCGGATTGCCACAAAGATGAACACCCCTGGGTCGTTCAATCATTTCGAAAAATATTTCCATATCACCACGGGCCGCCTGATCCCCATAACCGGCCATGGCACTGAAAAGGAACTGGAGACCCGGTTCATCCACGAACATGAATGCGTTTGCATTTTTCTCTTTGAGGCGTTTGAGCTGAATGTTAACCCGTTTGGCCATGAATTCGATCATGAATGGTCGAACCGTGTCGTCAAAGAGGATCGGGCGGTCATTTTCATCC